>NZ_LWBK01000012.1:0-85314 GCF_001614195.1 Bacillus sp. VT 712
TTGTTTGAGTTTGGCTGAAACGGCCAAAGCAAACGGAATTGATTTTTATCAGTACTTGGTAAAGCTGATGACGGAATTACCTAATATATCGTTTCATCAACACCCTGAGATTTTACATAATTACATGCCATGGTCAGAGAATATTCAAGCCACATGTGCAAAATAGCCAGCTAACTGAAAAAAATTCAGTTAGCTGGCCGTTCGTCGTGCGTACCGTGAAGGTGCGCTATTTTTTATATTTCGGGCTTACACCAATTGAAAGTATTCGCATTCCACATTCAATTGTGACAAGGCAATCGTGTAAAAAGCGGTAATGAGTAGAAAACGACTGTATATGTGTATATACGGTCGTTTTTTTATTAATCAAACGTTTGTTTAAATAGCAAAAACCTTGTGGGAGTGAGGGTGCATAAGGTTACGCAAAATAATTTTGCTTATTGATAGATATTTCTTTTGCATGCAAATATTTTTTGCTATTGGTCGGAGCTGAATTTCTTGAAAAATAAGAAAAAAACGGAGATACGCATGTTGGCATCAATCTTGCAATAAAGATTAGTGAGTAGAAAAGTCAACTTTAGGAGGTATTTACATGGTGCGTACATATCAACATGAACCATTTACTAATTTTAAAGATGAAAAGAATCAAGAGCTATTTCAAGAGGCTTTATCATACGTGAATACACAATTAGGAAAAACATACCCTCTCATCATTAACGGTGAGCGTATTGAAACGGATGAAAAAACAACGTCTATTAACCCTTCAAATAAGAAAGAAGTAATCGGCTACGTGTCATTAGCAAATCAAGAGCTAGCTGAAAAAGCAATGAATGCTGCGTTAGAAGCTTTTGTAGATTGGAAAAAATGGAAAGCTGAAGACCGAGCAAATATTTTGTTCCGTGCAGCAGCAATGCTAAGACGCCGAAAGCATGAGTTTTCTGCCTATCTAGTCAAAGAAGCTGGGAAGCCTTGGAACGAAGCGGATGCAGACACAGCAGAAGCAATTGACTTTATTGAATATTATGGAAGGCAAATGCTAGAGCTTACAAAAGGGCAGCCAGTTAATAGTCGTCCAGGCGAATATAATCAATATAACTATGTTCCGTTAGGGGTAGGGGTCATCATTTCACCTTTTAACTTCCCGCTTGCAATTATGGCTGGAACAGCAATTGCGGCCATTGTAACTGGCAACACCATTCTATTAAAACCAGCTGATGCAACGCCCGTTGTTGCAGCCAAGTTTGTAGAGCTCATGGAAGAAGCAGGTTTACCGAAAGGTGTCCTTAACTTTATTCCTGGTAAAGGATCTATTATTGGAGATTATTTAGTTGAGCATCCAAAAACAAGATTTGTTTCGTTTACAGGTTCTCGAGAAGTAGGATGTCGTATTTATGAACGCGCAGCAAAAGTACAGTCAGGCCAAATTTGGCTAAAGCGTGTGATTGCAGAAATGGGTGGCAAGGATACTGTGTTGGTTGACCGCGATGCTGATTTAGAGTTAGCTGCTTCATCCATCGTTTACTCTGCTTTTGGCTTTTCTGGTCAAAAGTGTTCAGCAGGATCAAGAGCAGTTATTCATGAAGACGTATATGATGAGGTCGTCGAAAAGGTTGTCTCCTTAACAAAAACATTAAAAGTAGGGAATCCAGAAAGCGTAGATACGTACATGGGACCGGTTATTCACCAAGCGTCGTTTGATAAAATTATGAAATATATTGAGATTGGTAGAACAGAAGGAGATTTATTAGTAGGAGGGGAAGGGGATTCATCTAACGGTTTCTTCGTCCAGCCAACTGTGTTTGGGAATATACATCAAGATGCTCGCTTGATGAAGGAAGAAATCTTCGGGCCTGTTGTAGCGGTTTGTAAAGCGAGAGATTTTGATCATATGTTAGAAATTGCGAACAACACGGATTATGGATTAACAGGCGCAGTCCTATCAAATACACGCGCTAATATTGAGCGTGCGCGTGAAGGATTTCATGTCGGAAACTTATATTTTAATAGAGGGTGCACGGGAGCGATTGTTGGTTACCAACCATTTGGTGGATTCAATATGTCGGGTACTGATTCAAAAGCTGGTGGTCCTGATTATTTACTGCTTCATATGCAAGCAAAAACAACATCTGAAATGTTCTAATAATATACGTAAAATAAAACGAAGGAGGATGACTTAAATGGTACAGGTAAAACAAACAGACACAATTATTCAACAAACGGAAAGGTTCGGAGCAAACAATTATCATCCACTACCAATTGTTATTGAAAAAGCAGAAGGAGTGTGGGTGCATGACCCAGAAAACAATAAATATATGGATATGCTAAGCGCGTATTCAGCAGTGAACCAAGGTCATCGTCATCCTAAGATTATTGAGGCACTAAAGTGCCAAGCAGATAAAGTTACGTTAACGTCACGCGCTTTTCACAATGATCAGTTAGGTCCATGGTATGAAAAAATTTGCAAAATGACAAATAAAAATATGGCATTGCCGATGAATACGGGAGCTGAAGCGGTTGAAACAGCAGTTAAAGCTGCTCGTCGCTGGGCGTATGATATAAAAGGCGTTGCGGAAGATCAAGCGCAAATTATCGCTTGTGAAGGAAATTTCCACGGCCGTACAATGACAGCTGTTTCGTTATCATCAGAAGCGGAGTATAAACGAGGATTCGGTCCAATGCTACCTGGAATTAAGATAATTTCATATGGTGATTTAGAAGCTTTGAAAACTGCCATTACACCAAATACAGCAGCATTTCTTATTGAACCCATCCAAGGTGAAGCAGGGATAGTACTTCCACCAGAAGGATTCTTAAAAGCTGCTTTTGAACTTTGTAAAGAAAATAATGTACTCTTCATTGCAGATGAAATTCAAGTGGGGCTGGCTCGTACTGGAAAGCTATTTGCTTACGAGTGGGAAGGTTTTGAGCCTGATATGCTGATTTTAGGAAAAGCATTAGGGGGAGGCGTATTCCCAATTTCATGCGTTGTTGCAAACGATGATATTCTAGGTGTATTTAATCCAGGGTCGCATGGTTCTACGTTTGGAGGAAACCCACTTGCTTGTGCTGTTTCCCTAGCGTCGCTAGAAGTGATTGAAGAAGAAGAGTTAGCAAAGCGTTCATTGGAATTAGGTAATTACTTCAAAGAAGAGCTCAGCAAAATTGGAAACCCGATTATTAAAGAAGTTCGAGGTCGTGGTCTATTTATTGGTGTAGAGCTATACGAAGCAGCTCGACCATATTGTGAAAAGTTAAAAGCAGAAGGACTTTTATGTAAAGAAACGCATCACACAGTTATTCGATTTGCTCCACCGCTCACGATTTCGAAAGAAGAGCTTGATTGGGCAATTGAGCGAATTCAAAAAGTATTTCATATCTAAAAAGCCCAGTCGTACGGTGTTACATCGTGCGACTGAGCTTTTTTACGATAGAAGGAGATGTTGATAATATGTATGAACAACTTGTTCATTTGTCATTGGAACAAAAAGTGGAGCTGCTCACAAAAACATTGGTGAAAATCGAAAGCGTCAACGGAACAGAAGGAGAGGAGAAGCTTGCTGAATTTGTAAAAGAGTTACTTCAAACATTTCCTTATTTTATTGAAAACCCCCATCACCTATGGGTACAAAGCGTTCCTCAAGATCCCGTGAATCGAAAAAATATCTTTGCATTTGTGAAAGGTAAAAAGCAATCGGCAAAAACCATTGTGTACCATGCACATTTAGATACGGTGGGGGTAGATGATTATGGACATCTTAAGCACATTGCATACGATGCTGATGAATTAAAGACATATTTTATGATTCAGCAAAAGGATGCAGAAGTTCAAGCTGATGCAGCATCCGGTGACTGGCTATTTGGTCGTGGGGCCCTTGATATGAAAAGTGGTATTGCAGTTCATCTTGTTAACACTCTTTACTTTACGGAAAGAATTAAGGAGCTCGAAGGAAATGTATTATTGGTCATTAATGGGGATGAAGAAAGTGAGCACCGAGGAATCTTAGCTGCTGTTAAAGAGTTGAAACGAGTGAAAGCAGAGTATCAGCTAGACTACGTAACGGCCATTAACAATGACTTCATTGCGCCTTTGTATGAAGGAGATCAAACACGCTATCTCTATACGGGTACAGCTGGAAAGGTATTGCCATGCTTTTACATTCATGGTCGTACGGTGCACGTAGGCGATACGCTGCTAGGAATTGATCCAAATGTGATTGCCTCTGAGCTGACGCGAAGTATTCATAATAATATGAGCTTAGCAGAAGAGCTTGAAGGTGAAATGATTTTACCACCGACTTGTTTGTACCAGAGAGATGGAAAAGACGCATATAATGTGCAGACGGCTGTATATACGCATTTGTACTTTAATTATTTTATGTATGAAAAGAAAATCAATGAAGTAACGAATGAATTGTTGAAAGTTGCACGTCAAGCATGTAAAGAGGTTGAACATAGGCTTGCTCATGCGTATGAAGATTTTTGTAGAAGAGCACAATTGCCTAATCGCACCCTGTCATTTGAGGTAGAAGTCGTTACGTTACACCAGTACCTTCTAGACTTACAAATACAAGGCATTGATCCGCGCTCTCATATCGAGCAAACGCTAATTAAATATGAGTCGTTAGAAGCTCGAATGAAAGCTTTTAAACTAGTAGAAGCACTTCAAGCTTTGGATGCTTCTCATAAGCCTCGAGTGATTTTGTTTTATGCACCACCTTATTTACCGCATAATCACGTAGACGTAAGCACTGAGAAAGGGCATGAACTTGTGAACGTGATACATGCTTGTGTGGAAAAGTTCACTTCTGAAACGAATGAGAAATTCGAAGTGCGAAAGTTTTTTCCTTATTTATCTGATGGAAGTTTTTTATCATTTTCAGAAACGCAAGAAGAAATACAGTCTTTCACGAGGAATTTTCCAGGTTGGGAGTTTGATCAAACCATCCCATTTCAAGAAATTAAGGATTTAGACATTCCATCTATCAACCTTGGCGTATATGGAAAAGATGGTCATAAATGGACGGAAAGAGTCTATAAGCCTTATTCATTTAAGATTTTACCTCAGTTCATCCAGCATGTGACAACGGAGCTATTGAAGACGAAATAAGGCAAAAGCCTTATTTCGTTATATTCAAACGGCGCATCCGATATTGTAAGCTCTGTCTACTCATTCCTAGTGCCTTAGCTGTCTGTGAAATGTTATCTTCATGGTGTTCTAGCGCCTCTTTAATACAGTGAGCTTCAAACTGTAAAAGCTGTTTTTTCAAAGGGACATAGGCTTGATCTTCATTCCGTACCTGGCTTATCACTTTGGTATTAACAGGGGGAAGGAAGCGGTTTTGATATTGAAATGGCAAGTGATGGTAATGAATTTCCTCCTCACCAATCATGAGGTTCATCGCGCCTTCAATGACATGTTCTAACTCTCTAACGTTACCTGGCCACTCGTATTGTGAAAAAGACGACATGACTCGTTCATCAATTCCCATTACCTCCATTTGAAAGCGATCGTTGTATTTTTGAATAAATGTTTGAACAAGCTCTGGGATATCTTCTTTACGCTCTCTTAGAGGAGGAATCTGTAGCGTAACGACCCCTAAGCGATAGTATAAGTCTTTTCGCAATCGGTTTTCGTTAATAGCGTCAATGGGATCTTCGTTCATATTAGCGATAATGCGAACATCTATCGTTCTTTCTTTCGTGTCACCAATGCGACGAATCGTTTTTTCCTGCAAAACACGAAGCAGCTTTGCTTGAAGATTTGTAGGAAGCGAATTTATTTCATCTAACAGCAGTGTTCCTCCATTAGCTTGTTCAAAAAGTCCAGGCTGGTCTGCTGAGCCCGTAAAAGCACCACGCACTGTGCCGAAAAGAAGACTTTCCATTAAGGTATCTGGAATTGCTGCGCAGTTTTGTGAAATAAACGGTTTAGCTGATCGACTGCTTCCATTATGTATGCTTTGAGCAAATAACTCTTTCCCGGTGCCTGTGTCACCTACAATCAAAACGGATGAAGGAGTGCGCGTGGCTCGTTTAGCGATATTCACTACATCTTGAATAGCGGTACTGCTACCGATGATCTGCTCAAACGTCACCATTTTTGACTCTCGGTGTCGGTTGTTTTCGCGGATGAGCTTTTCAAGTTGAGTTACATCTTTCGCAATTTCAACCGCCCCTTTAATTTTTCCATCATCAATAATTGGAAAGGTATTATTGATTGTAGTAATTTCCTTTCCTTTATTGTTAAAGTACGTTTGCTTGACATTAATGGTTGTTTTACCCTCACGTAGAGCTTTGACAAGCGTACTTTCTTGATTATCTTGGAACATGAAGACATCAAGCAAGTTCTTATGAAGCACATCATGTTTTTCCATTGATTCCATTTTCATCATTTGTTCATTATAAATAATGGTTGTACCATGTTCATCAATTGCATGAATACCAGCATCAACTTCATTAATGATTTTTTCAAAGATGGACTGAACCAGCGGTGTAGAATAGTTAGACTTTGTCATTTCCTCAATCCCCTTTAAAGCAGCATCTTATCATTTATTATTTAAGCAGATATGTCTTTTATATGCAAAAAAGAAGAAGCTGTAGGGAAATCTACAGCTTCAGTAACGTATTATCCATTTACAATCGTTCCACCGTTTATATGGATAACTTGTCCAGATATATAGGATGAATCGTTGCTTGCTAAAAATACATAAGCAGGTCCAAGCTCAGAAGGCTGGCCAGCACGCTGCATCGGCGTATCTGCACCAAATGAAGCTACTTGTTGTTCATCAAAGGTTGAAGGGATAAGAGGTGTCCAAATAGGTCCAGGAGCAACACCATTTACTCGAATACCTTTCGCAGCTAATGATGCTGACAACGAGCGCGTAAATGATACAATGGCTCCTTTTGTTGATGAATAATCAATAAGCTGATCGTGACCATGGTAAGCAGTCACAGATGTTGTATTGATAATAGAACTTCCTTTTTTTAAGTGAGGCATCGCTGCTTTTGTAAAATAAAAAAATGAGAAAATATTTGTTTGAAATGTTCGCTGCAGCTGCTCAGCACTAATCTGTGTAATATCTTTTTGAGGGTGCTGCTCAGCAGCGTTATTTACTAAGATATCAAGCTGTCCAAATTTCTCAATGGTTTCATGAACTACTTTTTCACAAAACGGCTCTTCACCAATGTCTCCAGAAAGAGCTAAGCATGATACACCATATTCTTCAATGGTCTTCTTCGTTTCATCTGCGTCGTCATGCTCATCTAAATACGTAATAACAATATTGGCGCCTTCCTTTGCGAAATGATACGCAACTGAACGTCCAATACCGCTGTCACCGCCTGTAATAATCGCTACTTTTCCAGAAAGTTTTCCACTAGCTTTGTATTCCGGCTCAATCGCAGTTGGTTTTGGGTTCATTTCTGATTCAATGCCAGGTTGTTTTTGCTGATGTTGTGGGGGAAAGGTTTGTTTTTGCTGTTGTTGACTCATTTGCTTATACACTCCTTTAAAAGTAATTGATGATATAGAATGTAAATAGTATGCGTGGTGCTAGAATAAGTATGCATAAAGGAAAAAAAGACCAATAGCATAGCTACTGGTCTTTACCCTTAACAATAATGAATAAACTTAGCGGTAATTAATAAACTGCACGTCAATTGACAAATCCGCTTCTTTAATCGCTGCGATTACTTGCTGTAGGTCATCCCGGCTTTTAGCGCTTACGCGAAGCTGATCATCTTGAATTTGGCTCTTTACTTTTAAACCGCTTTTTTTGATTAAATTATTAATTTTTTTAGCATTTTCTTTATCGATACCTTGAATCAGTTTACCGCGCTGGCGGACCGTACCACCTGAAGCGTTCTCAACTTTTCCATATTCAATGTTCTTTGTTGGTACACCGCGCTTAATTAATTTTGAAACCATAACATCTTTTAGCTGCTCTAGCTTAAACTCATCGTCGGAAATTAATACAAGCTCTTCTTTATCGACAGAAATGTCGCTTTTACTTCCTTTAAAATCATAGCGGTTTCGAATTTCTTTTAAAGCCATTGTAATTCCGTTTGTTACTTCTTGTAAGTCAACCTGTGATACTACATCAAATGAGCTATCTTTTGCCATAGAATCCTCCTTGTTTTTTTCTTTAATTATAAATAAAACGAAAAGGGGATACAACTGATATTGAACAAGCATCTTGAAATTGATACAATACAATTTTGAACGTTTGTTTTCATAATGTAGAATCAATGATGATAATACAATTTGATCATAAAAGAAATAAAGGAACTTCACATAAAGGATGGATAAAAAATGAGTAGAGTAAAACCAGGCCAAAGAGCATATTTGACTGTAAGTCGTGAAACGCCGATGGGATATATGCTTGACAGTGAAGATGGAGAAATCCTTCTTCATAAAAATGAAACAACGCAAGAGCTAGCAGAGCAAGAAGAAGTAGAAGTGTTTGTATATTTAGATAACCAAAGTCGATTAACTGCTACTATGCATATGCCAGTTGTCGAAGAGGGAACGTATGCGTGGGTCGAAGTAGTTGACGTAAATGATGACTTAGGTGTATTTGTGGATATTGGTATGAGTAAAGATATGCTGATCGGTTCAACGGATCTTCCAGCTTTAGAAAGTCTGTGGCCTGATGTAGGAAACAAGCTTTACTGTACGATGAAAATATCAAAGCATGGAAAAATTTACGGGAAAGTGGCAACAGATGATGTTATGAAAGCAATGGCTAAGCCGGCTCCAAGTCATCTGTTTAATCGTGAAGTCACGGGTCGTATCTATCGCGTGCTACGAGTAGGATCTTTCATTATGACAGAAGAAGGCTACGTTGGATTTATTCATGAATCAGAACGTAAGAAAGAACCGAAGATTGGTGCGCTTGTAACGGGACGCGTTGTGAATGTAAAAGAAGACGGTACACTGAATGTTTCGTTGCTACCTCGTAAGCAAGAAAGTATGGATGAAGATGCGCAAGTTCTATACGATTACATGGAAAGCCGCGGAGGCGTTATGCCATTTTGGGATAAAAGTTACCCAGAAGATATTCGCACGCGTTTCAATATGAGTAAAGCAGCGTTTAAGCGCGCATTAGGAAAGCTGATGAAAGAAGATAAGGTTTATCAAGAAGAAGGATGGACATACTTCAAAAAAGATAAATAAAGGCATTACAAAACCGCTTGGAAGCTTCCAAGCGGTTTTGTAATGCCTTTATAGATGATCCGTTTTTTTAGAAAATGAATGTTTTCCTGCTTGTCTATTTCTTTGTTCATGTAGATTCTTTTGTTCTTGCTTTGCTTGATTATCTTTTGCCTTTTTATCGTTATCACTTGTATGAGGCATTCTAACACACACTCCTTTTTAGAACATATCGTTAGATTACCCTTAACTACAAGCATTATTCGATAATTTCGTTTAAAAAGAAAAGAGCAATCGTCCCAGGTCCAGCGTGAGAACCAACGGCAGCTCCAATCATGTTAATTAAAAACGACTTGCAGCCGAATCGCTCTTCAATCAGTGCTTTTAACTGCATAGCTGTTTCTTCATCATCACCGTGGCTAATTGCAATGGTTTGATCAGCTAGATTTTTTGCACCGCGTTCGTCCATGATATCAATCATACGCTTTAACACTTTCTTACGCCCTCTTAATTTTTCAATTGGAACGAGTTTACCATCTTCAACATGTAATAAAGGCTTGATATTTAGCAATCCTCCAACAAATGCAGAAGCTTTGCTTACGCGTCCGCCTTGTGCAAGAAAATCAAGGTCGTCTACAGTAAAGATATGCTCCATGCTAGACGCATATTGTCTTGTTTTAGATACAAGTTCTTTAAAGTTGAGACCAGCTGCCAGCTGTTGAACAGCATAGTGTACCACAAGACCTTGCCCAAGAGACGCACATTTTGTATCAATAATTTCTAACTCGAAGTTAGGGTATGTTTCCAATAGTTCGTTTTTGACCATCACAGCTGTTTGGTAGGTTCCTGAGAGTTCAGAAGAAAATGCAATATAAATACATTGCTCACCTGATTTAGCCAACTCTTCAAATGTTTCATATACAGTAGCTGGAGCAGCTTGAGATGTTTTCGGCATTGCTCCTTCTCGAATGGCTTCGTATACTTCTGCAGGATTAATTGTTTCTAAATCTAAATATTCCGTGTCGCGTAAATGAACGCGAAGAGGAAGCAATGAAACGTTATTTTCTTTGAAAAAAGAACAAGGTAAGTCACTAGCACTATCTGTTAAAATTTTTATTGACATAAATGTCACCTTCCTACTACATTTATCTAAGCGTTTATTTTTTTACGGTTTGATGAAAAGAAAATAAATACAATAATAATACTAGTGTATAAGCACTGAGGAAAAAATACAATTTATGAATAATTTTTTTATGAAATAAAAATGTTCATACTATAAAAAAAGAATGAGCAAATACTACATGTATACATAAGTTTGGAGGTTTGAAACGATTGAACAAGTGGCTGGAAGTCAAAAAAATTATTGTTATTACAGTTGGTGCTTTATTAAACGCAGTTGCTTTAAACTTATTTCTAATTCCAGCGAATGTTTATGCCAGTGGATTTACAGGAGTCGCCCAATTAATTTCAAGCGTTGTAACTGACTATACGCCGTTTACAATTTCCACAGGTATTTTGCTGCTTTTATTAAACATTCCCGTAACAATTTTAGGATGGAAAAAGGTAGGTAAGACGTTTACGATTTATAGCTTTTATAGCGTTTTAGCTACAACGGTGTTTTTAGAGTTTGTACCGATTGAAGCTTTATCTCAAGACATCATTTTAAACGCGGTATTTGGAGGAGTCATTTTAGCTGTAGGAGTAGGAATTACGCTGAAGTTTGGTGCTTCAACAGGAGGATTAGACATCATTGCTATGGTGTTGTCCCGTATGAAAGATAAGCCAATCGGTGGCTATTTATTTACGTTAAATGCTGTCATTATTGCAGCTGCAGGTCTGTTATATGGGGCTGAAAAATCGTTATATACGCTCGTTGCCTTATATACAACGACTCGAGTCATCGATGTTATTCATACGCGCCACGTGAAAGTGACAGCGATGATTGTAACCAAAAAAGGCGAGGAGCTTAGAAAAGCCATTCATTCCAAGTTGGTACGAGGTATCACCGCTGTTCCTGCAAAAGGTGGTTTTACAAATGAAGAAAAAGAAATGCTAATGATTGTTTTGACAAGATATGAGCTTTTTGATTTAGAAAAAACTATTAAAGACGTCGATCCTCATGCGTTTACGAATATTGTACAAACGACAGGCATATTCGGGTTATTTCGCAAAGAAGAATAAAAGCAAAAGCACGCTGCAATACATAGCGTGCTTTTGCTTTTATTAATTCTTTTTTTCTAAATATTCAGCAAGCTCATGCAGCTGTGCTTGTTCAGATGGAGAGGCATTGTTTTCAATATGAGATAACATATCTTCCGCAATTTCCATCTGACCTGCTGGCGTGTGTGATGAAGCAGCCTGCTTTGTATTATATGTTTGATTTAAAGAATTTTCGAAATGCTGAATTTTCTCCTGTTCTTGAGATGAAGCATCCGACATCACGGCTTTTAACATTTCGCCTGAAATATCAAGTTCGCCGTTGTGGCTTTTATGATTTTCATGATTTGAAAGACTCTCGCCTTTATGATGCTCAGAGCGATTTGAAACAACATTTTGGATTGTCTCTTTTACTTGTTGAAAAAATGACTGTTTCATACGTTATTGACCTCCATGAGGAGCGTGGCTTTGCTGGGCTTGAAACGCTTCAGCCTCCGCCAGTGTCATATGATAAGGAATACGTTCATCATGCTTTTGTACTGCATCTGCACCTTGTTTGACAAAACGCTTTGATCGATTGCTTCTACCCATCATATCTTCCTCCTCTAAAATAAAGAAAATCGACACTTAACTAAGCGTCGATTATAGTGTGTGCAGCTTTGATGAAAAGATAGCGTAAAAAAAATTACCTGTGCTTTCAAAAAATAGTTAAGTTATAAATTTAAGGTCTTTTCCAAATAATAAGCAATACCATTGTCTTCATTTGAAAGGTAGAATGGTTTTATTATCAGCTAATAGCGTGCCGTCTAAATCTAAAGCAATTAAATGTTTTTTTGTATTCATACAGTCTCCTTTACACATCTTAATAAGTAATCGAACTTAATTAGTTGGATTTATATATATTAAAAAAGAGCGTAATTCATTCGCTTATTTTCTATCTTACATAAGTTTGTGGAAAGAACAAAGCACAACGTTTGACAGATAGAAATGAGATTGTTACGGTAAAACAATCAAAAAAGAATCTCATATATGAAAGGAGATTGCGACATGGATGAACAATTAAAAGAAAAGATCATGGAATCACTGGAAGAGGTAGTTGACCCTGAACTAGGCGTTGATATTGTAAACTTAGGCCTTGTTTACGACGTAATTATGGAGGAGAACCAAACAGTTGTTGTGACGATGACGTTAACATCAATTGGTTGCCCGTTAGCAGGAGCAATTACAGAAGACGTAAAGAAAAATGTAATCGAGGTAGACGGCGTTGAAAATGTCGAAGTGAATATTACCTTTAACCCTCCATGGGAAAAGGAGAGAATGTCACGATATGCGAAAATCGCATTAGGCATTCAGTGAAGAAAAAGTACTTCAGCTTAAAAGTTGGAGTACTTTTTTTGAATATTATGTAATAAAAATTAATTTGTATGTATATTTAAAACAAAATAATAAACTTCAAAAAAAGATAGACTTTTTTTAAATATTCGTTTGATTTTATTTTTATACAGTATTATAATGAGAAATAATTCAAACAGTTACGTAGAAAAAGGAGTAGTATTATGACACAGGTTAACGTCGGTATTGTTGGAGCAACAGGTTACGGTGGCGTCGAACTAATTCGGTTGTTAGACGGTCATCCACATTTTAATATTCATTCGGTTTATTCATCTTCACAAAATGATTTGCCAATATCTGAAGTTTATCCACACTTATCCCATTTTGCATATAAATTAAAAGGAATTAATCCTAAAGAAATGGCAAAAGAAGTTGAACTGGTTTTCACAGCAACTCCTTCAGGGGTATCGAGTAAACTAGTTCCCACACTAATTAACGAAGGATTAAAAGTAGTTGATCTCTCAGGAGATTTTCGATTAAAAGATGAAGAGTTATATGAGCAATGGTATAAAAAGCCTTCTGCTAGTTTGGAAGATTTAGAGAAGGCCATTTATGGCTTATCAGAATGGTTTGCAGATGAGGTATCATCCGCTGACTTTATTTCAAACCCAGGATGTTACCCAACGGCAACGTTATTAGGGCTAGCACCGCTTGCTCAAGAAAAGATAGTGGTTTCTAATTCTATTATTATTGATGCAAAGTCCGGTATTTCAGGAGCGGGTCGTGGGCTGTCTCAACTCGCACATTATGCTGAAATTAATGAAAATATGAAAATCTATAAAGTTAATAAGCATCAACATATTCCAGAAATTGAATCCATATTATCACGATGGGATTCTGAAATTGGTAACGTAATGTTTAATACGCATCTCATTCCAATGACGCGAGGAATCATGACTACGATGTACGCACAATTAAAAGAAGAAAAGTCGATAGAAGAACTTCATGCACTGTATGTGCAGGCGTATGAAGCAAAGCCTTTTGTTCGAGTGAGGAAGCTGGGAGAATTTCCATCAACAAAAGAAGTGAGCGGATCAAACTATTGTGATATAGGCCTTGATTACGATGAGCGTACAAAAAGGGTCACAATTGTCTCAGTCATTGATAACTTGATGAAGGGTGCAGCAGGGCAAGCCGTACATAATGCAAATATCATGCTGGGCTTTGAAGAGAATTTAGGTATTAATGGATTACCTGTTTATCCATGATGAGCAGCGTAGGAGGGAATAATGTGATTACAGTAAAAAAGAGTTTGCTAGATATTAAAAAGATAGAGAATGGTACAGTTGTTAGTCCAAAAGGATTTTCCGCTGCGGGAGTTCACGCAGGACTTCGATATGAGAAAAAAGATATTGGGGTTATTATGAGTGAAGTGCCTGCTAATTGTGCGGCAGTTTATACGCTGAATACGTTTCAAGCAGCACCTTTATATGTGACAAAAGATAGCATCAGTCAAGAACAAAAATTACAAGCCGTTGTTGTGAACAGCGCTTGTGCGAATGCTTGTACAGGTGAGCAAGGTTTAGAAGACGCATATGAAATGCGTGCTACAAGCGCTGAGCAGTTTCACGTACCGGCTCATTATGTAGCCGTCGCTTCTACAGGAGTAATTGGCGAACTATTAAACATGAAGAAGATTAATGCAGGAATTAAGCAACTCCAACCAGTAAACACGCAGAAAGGAGCAGAAGCTTTTCAAACAGCGATTTTAACAACTGACACGGTGATGAAAACTGCTTGTTATGAAGTGGTCGTAGATGGAAAAACCGTTACGATTGGTGGAGCAGCAAAAGGGTCAGGTATGATTCATCCTAACATGGCAACGATGCTTGGATTTGTAACGACAGATGCCAATATCGAATCAGCCGTTTTACAAGATGCGCTTCGCTCTATTACGAATAAAAGTTTTAACCAAATTACGGTTGATGGAGATACATCAACAAACGATATGGTGTTAGTACTTGCAAATGGCAAGGCTGAAAACGAAACGCTAACGGTCAATCACTCTGATTGGAAAGCATTTTATGAGGCACTTCGACTTGTGTGTGAGGATCTTGCCAAGCAAATTGCTCGCGATGGAGAAGGCGCAACAAAGCTTATTGAAGTAAATGTTGAAGGCGCTGCTACCAACGAAGAAGCCAATATAATTGCTAAACAAATTGTTGGTTCAAGTCTTGTCAAAACAGCGGTGTACGGAGCGGATGCAAACTGGGGAAGAATTATTTGCGCAGTTGGCTACAGTGGAGTCAAAATTAATCCAAATGATATAACGGTGGCGTTAGGTGACATCGTGATGCTGAAAAATAGTCAGCCTCAAGCGTTTGATGAAGAAGCGGCTAAAAACTATTTACAGCAGGAACATGTAGCTGTGAATGTATCTCTTAATGAAGGAACAGCCAAAGGGAAAGCATGGGGGTGTGACTTAACCTACGATTACGTGAAAATTAATGCAAGTTACCGAACGTAAGGAGAGAAGACGATGTCAGGTGTAAAAACAATTGTTATAAAATGTGGAGGAAGCATCATTAATCAGCTAACCAATTCATTTTTTCGGGATTTAAAAAAGCTGATTGACAGTGGACATAATATTGTATTGGTACATGGTGGCGGTCCAGATATTGCGAATATGCTAGCAAAGCTTAATATTGAAGCAGAGTTTGTCGATGGCTTGCGCCGAACATCTAAAGAAGCCTTAGAAGTAGTGACAATGGTGCTCTCAGGAAAAGTAAACAAACAGCTGGTGCGTGATATTCAAATTCAAGGCCTCCAAGCAGTTGGTTTATCAGGGTGTGATGCACAGCTCTTAGAAGCCGAAGCTATCGACTTTGAAAAGTTAGGTTATGTCGGCGAAGTGGTTTCTGTTAATGAGCAGCTTTTAAAGCAGCTAATAGATCA
Organism: Bacillus sp. VT 712; assembly: GCF_001614195.1. NCBI lineage: Bacteria > Bacillati > Bacillota > Bacilli > Caryophanales > Bacillaceae > Bacillus > Bacillus sp. VT 712. The sequence continues at coordinate 15,593 of NZ_LWBK01000012.1, forward strand.
AAGTTATATTCCAGTTATTTCATCAATTGGTTTAAATAGACAAGGTGAGATATTTAACATCAATGCTGATGTAGCAGCAGGTTCGATTGCTAAGGCACTCGGAGCAGAAAAGCTCATGTTTGTAACGGATGTGCAAGGTGTTTTAAAAGACCAGCAGCTGTTACCAGAATTGACGGTAGAAGAAGTGAACTACCTAATCGAAGAGAAAACCATTTATGGTGGTATGATTCCGAAGGTCATGTCAGCAGTCAAAGCGCTGTCTCCAACGCTACACGAAGTCAATATTATCAGCGGTATTAACGGCTTTTTAGATCAAAATGGAAACTTAGTCGGAACTGCAATTAAACATACTATTAAAGGTGGAGAGGACAAAGATGAGCTCGTTATTTCCAACGTATCAACGTCTTGATATACATGTAAAAGAAGCAAACGGAACACATTTAACGGATGAAAAGAATCAAACATATTTAGATTTTATTTCAGGCATTGCCGTATGTAACGTGGGACATCGTCATCCGGAAGTTCAAAAAGCAGTAGAAGAACAGTTAAATAAAGTATGGCACGTGTCTAATTTATTTCATCAATCCATTCAAGAAGAAGTAGCTAGCTTGCTTGTTGCTAATTCAAGCGGAGACGCAGTATTCTTTTGTAACAGCGGAGCAGAAGCTAACGAAGCAGCTATTAAACTAGCGAGAAAGCATACCAAAAAGCATAAAATTATTACGTTTACGAAATCATTCCATGGTCGTACGTTTGCAACAATGACGGCAACTGGGCAAGCAAAAATTCATGAAGGATTTGGACCGCTTGTTAATGAGTTTGTTTATCTTCCATATAATGACGTAGAAAGCTTAGAGGCGGAAATGGATGATACGGTAGCTGCAATCATGACAGAAGTTGTTCAAGGTGAAGGCGGGGTAGTGCCAGGAACAGAAAGCTTTTTAACAACTATTCAAAAGCTATGTCAGGAATACGGTGCGCTGTTTATTGTCGATGAAGTACAAACAGGAATCGGTCGAACAGGTAAACCATTTGCTTATCAGCATTTTAATTTATCTCCTGATATTATTACAGCTGCAAAAGGGTTAGGAAGCGGAATGCCTGTTGGTGCGATGATTGGGAAAGCCTTTTTAACGGAGTCATTTGGACCAGGAAGCCATGGTACGACATTTGGAGGGAATCCAATTGCCTTAGCATCGGCTAAAGCAACGCTACAAATTATTTTTAATAAGCAATTCTTAGAAGAAGTCAATGCCAAGTCAGTCACTTTCAACAATCGGTTAGCAGAAATGCTAGAAAGCTATTCGGTTGTTAAAGAAGTTCGTGGAAAAGGTTTTATGATTGGTATTGAATGCGGTGAATATCAAGCACAGTTAATCACTGAGATGCGTGAAAAAGGGCTCTTAGTGTTAGGTGCAGGTCCTCACGTGATACGTTTACTACCGCCATTAACAGTAAGTAATGAAGAATTGGCAGAAGCACTAAATATTATGAAGCAAGTATTTCAAGAGCTTAAGGTAACGATATAACCGGTATTTTTTTGGGATTTATGTATAAAAATTCTTTAAAATAAATAATTATTCGAAGAGGGATGCAAAATGAATGGATATTTACATTTAGCAAACGGAGATTCATTTGAAGGTAGTATTGAACATACTGCCTCTCACCAAGCAAGCGGAGAAATTGTCTTTTTTACAGGAATGACAGGCTATCAAGAAGTTGTGACGGATCCTTCTTATAAAGACCAGATTATTGTTTTCACCTATCCATTGATTGGAAATTACGGAATTAATGAAAAAGACTTTGAAAGTAAAAAACCTCACGTAGCAGGCGTTGTCGTATACGAATGTTCCGATGAAGGATTCCATTATGAAGCGATGTATAGCTTTAAGCAATATTTGAAAAAGTGGAATATTCCTCTTATCACACATGTGGATACGAGAGCGGTCGTTAAACGAATTCGAAAAGAGGGTACAATGCAAGCAGCCTTTTCCGCTTCTGCTCAAGGTAACGTAGTAACGCACTCTGAACCATACGTAGTAACGCACTCTGAACCATACGTAGTTAAGCAAGTATCAACGAAAGAAGTTGTATCACACGCTGGAGATAAACAACATATTGTACTAATGGATTTTGGCTGTAAGAAGTCTATTTTACAAGAATTGTTAAACCGTGGTTGCAAAGTGACGGTGGTTCCTTATTCGACTTCACTAGACGAAATTAAAGACTTAAAGCCAGATGGAATTGTTCTATCAAACGGACCGGGAGACCCGATGCAAGTGGCGAATCAATTATCAGAAATCAAAGCAATTATCAGTAAGTATCCAACGCTTGGAATTTGCTTTGGTCACCAGTTAATTGGCCTAGCGTTCGGTGCAAAAACCAAAAAATTAATGTTCGGTCATCGTGGAGCAAATCAGCCTGTTATTGATTTATTCACGAACAAAGTATGTATGACGTCACAAAACCATAGCTATGTGGTAGATGAAATGACAATCGAACAAACGCCTCTTAAAGTACGATTTAAAAATGTAAATGATCAGTCAGTTGAAGGTCTTGTACATGAGCAACTTCCGGTGTTATCAGTACAGTATCACCCAGAAGCGCATCCGGGACCAAGTGATAGCACATATATCTTTGATGAATTTATGAAGCAAGTACAGCAAGTTGGGAGCGAAAAAGTATATGCCTAAAGATAAAACAATACAAACCATTTTAGTTATTGGCTCTGGTCCAATTGTCATTGGGCAAGCAGCGGAATTTGATTACTCAGGCACACAAGCGTGTCTTTCACTGAAAGAAGAAGGCTATGAAGTCATTTTAATTAACAACAACCCGGCTACCATTATGACGGATACGCATATAGCTGATCGCATTTATTTTGAACCACTCACAGTGGATTCTGTTGAAAAGGTTATTGCAAAAGAAAAACCAGATGGACTTTTAGCAACACTAGGAGGACAAACGGGACTGAACTTAGCGTTAGAGCTACATGAACATCAAATTTTAGAAAAATACGGTGTGAAACTGCTAGGTACACCAATTGAATCTATTAAGCAAGGAGAAAGCCGTGAAGAGTTTCGTGCTCTGATGCAAGAACTAAATGAACCGGTTCCTGAAAGTGAAGTTGTAACAGAAGTTGAGCAAGCGTTAACGTTTGCGAAAGAAATCGGCTTTCCAGTTATTGTTCGACCAGCCTATACTCTGGGTGGAACTGGTGGAGGGATTGCACATTCACTAGAAGAACTTGAAAAGCTTGCTACGTCAGGTCTTCGAGAAAGTGCTATTCACCAATGTTTAGTTGAAAAAAGCATCGCAGGATTTAAAGAAGTAGAGTATGAAGTCATGCGTGATGCCAACGGAACATGCATTACAATTTGTAACATGGAAAATATTGATCCAGTTGGTGTACATACAGGGGATTCTGTTGTAGTCGCACCTTCACAAACATTAACAGACGTTGAGTATCAGATGCTGCGTTCATCATCGATTAAAATTATCTCAGCGCTTGGTATTATTGGTGGTTGTAATATTCAATTTGCGCTTGACCCTACTAGCAAGCAATATTATCTGATTGAGGTAAATCCGCGCGTCAGTCGTTCATCAGCTTTAGCATCAAAAGCGACGGGATATCCAATTGCAAAGATTGCAGCGAAACTATCCGTTGGATATAACCTTCATGAGTTATTAAACCCTGTTACGGGCGATACGTATGCTAGCTTTGAACCAGCGTTAGACTATGTGGTTGTTAAGTTTCCTAGATGGCCATTTGATAAATTCTTCTATGCAGAAAGAACGCTCGGAACGCAGATGAAAGCAACAGGTGAAGTAATGGCGATTGATCGTACCTTTACAAGAAGCTTCCAAAAAGCATTATCGTCTCTTGAAATTGATTTAAATGGACTAGAAGTAGAAGAACTACAGGATTTATCTTTAGAAGCTCTATTTGATAAGCTAGCAGATCAAAGTGACGAGCGAATCTTTATCATTTTAGAATTGCTACGTCGAAGTGTGACAACAACAGAGATTCATGAAAAAACGAAAATTGATTATTTCTATTTAAATCATTTCAGTAACTTAATTAAACAAGAGCAAGAATTAAAGAACGTTAATTTGGATTCAATTGAAAAAGAAGCACTAAAGAATGCAAAAGAACAAGGCTTTACTGATGTATATTTAGCATCGATCTGGAATGTTTCAGAGCTGCAAGTACGCTCGAAGCGTAAAAATATGAAGATTTATCCAAGCTACAAAATGGTTGATACGTGCGCAGCAGAATTTGAATCATCTACTGCATATTTCTATTCTAGCTACTATGGGGAAAATGAAATCGAAACGTCTTCAAACAAAAAAGTGGCAATTATCGGGTCTGGACCGATTCGAATTGGGCAAGGTGTAGAATTTGACTACAGCTCTGTACACGGTGTGTGGGCGCTTGAAAAGGCCGGTTATGAAACAATTTTAATTAACAACAATCCAGAAACGGTTAGCACAGACTTTGAAGTAGCAGATCGCCTCTATTTTGAACCAGTTACGGTTGAAGATGTCTTAAACGTTTTAGAAGCAGAAAGCGTAAATGACGTTATCGTTCAGTATGGCGGGCAAACGGCTATTTCATTAGTTAAAGGACTTGAAGAAGCAGGAGTGAACTTGCTTGGTATTACTAACAGCATGATTGATGCACTGGAAGACCGCGAACAGTTTTATCAGCTGTTAGACGATTGTCATATTCCTCATATTCCTGGTGAGATGGCAGACAACGAGCAACAGCTTGTGAAAAAGGCAAAAGAAATGGGCTTTCCGTTATTAATTCGTCCTTCTTACGTTATTGGAGGAAAAGGAATGCTTACGCTTCAAAGTGAACAGGAGCTCATGGATTGTTTATCATCCATTAAACCATCACATTTCCCAATGCTTCTCGATGCTTACTATCCGGGGCAAGAAGCTGAAGTGGATGTCGTTTGCGATGGAAAAGACGTTTTAATTCCAACAATCGTTGAGCATGTTGAAAAAGCAGGTGTTCACTCTGGTGATAGCTATGCGCTTCTACCAGCTCAAAGTGTAACGAACGCTCATAAACAACAAATGGTTTTATATGCTCAAAAAATTGTTCAAAAGCTTAACTATAAAGGAATTATGAATATTCAATATGTAATCTATAACGACGAAGTATATGTTTTAGAGGTAAACCCTCGTGCAAGTCGTACAGTCCCTGTTGTAAGTAAAGTATGCGATGTTCCGCTTATTTCGCTATCAACGCAAGTATTGCTCGGGAAATCTTTGTCGGAAATGAGCGAACAAACGGGTTTATTGCCAGACCCATCATACGTAACAGTTAAGTTTCCTGTCTTTTCGACAAGTAAGTTATCAGGAGTAGACCCGCTTGTTGGGCCGGAAATGAAATCAACGGGAGAAGGAATTGCGATTGCTTCTACAATTGAAGAAGCATCTAAAAAAGCATTTCATCAATACGTAACATCTAAAAAAGAAGCTGTTGAAGTCTATATTGATGCAGCAGAAGTATCAGAAGAGTTAAAAACAGCGATTACCCATGCTGGCTTGAAACTGGCAGATACGAAAGATTTACAAGCGTGGACAAAAGGTAAAGAAGCATTACTATTTGTAAGTTTTGATTCTGCAAAGAAAGATAATCGTATGCTTGCATTAAAGCACGGTCTGCTAGTACTAACAGAACTAGAAACGTTTGAACTGTTCTTACAGTCATATCATGTAAGTGAGTATAGTGTATCGTCAATACAAGAATGGTTTCAACATAACGAAAAGGAAGTGACAATCTCATGAGTACCGTATCAGCATCCGCAAACTTAAAAGGTAAAGATTTGCTCACGTTAAAAGATTTAACACCAGAAGATATTATGTTTTTACTAGAAAGCGCTATTACCTTAAAAGAAAAGCATGAAAATGGAGAAATCGTTAAAACGCTTGAAGGAAAAACATTGGGAATGATTTTTGAAAAGTCATCTACACGAACGCGTGTATCGTTTGAAGCAGGCATGCTTCAGCTGGGTGGAAATGCGTTGTTTTTAAGCAGTCAAGACCTTCAAATTGGCCGCGGTGAAACAATTGGCGATACGGCTCAAGTGCTGTCGCAGTTTATCGATGCGATTATGATCCGTACGTTTGAACATTCTAAAATAGAAGAGCTGGCAGAATACGCTTCTATCCCGGTAATTAATGGCTTGACGGATGATTATCATCCGTGCCAAGCACTAGCGGATTTGCTTACAATTTATGAGCATAAACAAACGTTCAGCGGTTTAAAGGTAGCTTACGTAGGTGACGGAAATAATGTAGCTCATTCACTAATGATTGCATGTGCAAAAATGGGAGTTGATTGTTCAATTGGTTGTCCCTCTGGCTATGAACCAAAGGAATTTGTAACGGAATATGCAAAAAAAGTTGCCAGCGAAACTGGAGCAACCATTACAATTACAGAAAATCCTGTTAAAGCTGTTCAAAATGCTGATGCTATTTATGCAGATGTATGGACGAGTATGGGGCAGGAAGAAGAAGCGAAAAAGCGTTTAGAAGTATTTGCTTCGTATCAAGTGAACGATGAGCTTGTTCAGCATGCTAAGTCAGATTATCTGTTTTTACATTGCTTACCTGCACATCGTGAAGAAGAAGTAACAGCAAGCATTATTGACGGGCCGAACTCCGTTGTATTCCAGCAAGCCGGAAATCGCATGCACGTACAAAAAGCATTGCTGCAAGCAATATTAGCGTAATGATGGCATAAAGAGACTGGGACATAAGTATTTCAGCCAATGAACTGTCCGAGCTATTGAAAGTTAAATACTTTTGGTAGCTCGGATAGTTTTTGTTAGTTTGAAAAACCACTAAAAACTAGTGGAATGGAGCTTAAGACACTCGACTCTCGCGGAAAGCGAATGTCTTAAGCGCAGTGGAACGAACTTGTTTTTACAACCTAACTCGTTTAGAAACGTTATGGTTCGTCTTAGAGATGGAATCATTTCGTTATGTCACAGCTTGTTGTATATATGTTCCTTTCGTATCATGTTTAATTTGGACAATCCCGGGGAACACGATAAACATATTAAGCAGAACGAAAGGTGAGGACATAATGAAAGTTTTAGTAGTAGGAGCAAATGGAACAACAGGTAAGCAAGTAGTTGAATTATTAGCTAGCTCTAGTCAACACCAACCATATGCAATGGTTCGTGAAGAAGAACAAAAACAAGCATTCGAACAACAAAATGTAGATGTGGTATTAGCTGATTTAGAAAAAGACGTATCAGAAGCAGTTAAAGGAATGGATGCTGTTATCTTTACCGCAGGATCTGGTGGTCATACGGGAGATGATAAGACAATTGCCGTGGATCAAAATGGAGCGAAGAATGTTATTGATGCAGCAAAGAAAGCAGGAGTGAAGCGCTTTGTTATGTTAAGTTCAATGGGGACGGATGCGCCTGAGCAAGGTCCAGATGGGCTTCAACTCTATCTTCGTGCCAAAGCAATTGCGGATGAGTATTTAAAACAATCAAACCTAGCGTATACAATTGTTCGTCCAGGAAGTTTATCAGATGATAAAGCCACTGGAGAAATTGATGTGAACACAGACATTGCTGACAAATCAGAAACAATTCCTCGAGCAGACGTTGCCAAAGTACTTGTAGCAAGCTTAGATGAAGAAACAACAGTTGGCAAAACGTTTGAAATATTAAGCGGTAAAACAGAAATTGAACAAGCAATTCAATTTGCTCATTAAAAAAATGCGGATGGAAAAAACCATCCGCATTTTTTGTTTAAAGGAAAATAACCACTAATGCACCGACAATAAAGCAGTAAATGGCAAAGTATTTTAAGTTTCCTCGCGCCATAATGCCCATAAACCACTTTAATGAGAAGTAAGAAGCGATTAATGAAGCAAAGAAAGCTACTGTATAGGGTAGTAATAGCTCAGAAACGTTTGGATCCTTTAAGATGTCGCTAATTCCTAATACTGTTACACCTAAGCTCACGGGAATGTAAAGTAAAAATGAGAAACGAAGAGCTGTTTCTTGCTTTGTTCCGCGTAGCATAGCAGCAACAATTGTTGCCCCTGAGCGACTAATTCCAGGGATAAGCGCTACGGCCTGTGCTAATCCAATAATGATAGCGTCTTTTACAGAAAGCGCTGCGTCATTTTTTCGCCCGCGAAGGTTACGAATAATCCAAAGGGCAATACCTGTAGCAATTAAAGCAAAACCAAGCACTTTTAATGATTTTAGATTGGCTTCAATTACATCGCCAAACAGTACACCGATAACGCCTGCTGGAATTGTTCCGATAATTAAATAGATAATAAATTGAAAATCTGATTTCGAATTTGGATCTTTTGTTTTTAAGAACTTAAGGCCATTTACAATAAGTCGAATAATATCTTCACGATAAATAATGAGTACCGCAATGAGAGAAGCTGTATTGACTAAAATTTCAAAACTGAGGCCTTCAATATTTAAACCGAATAAATGTTGAGCTAGTACAATATGTCCGCTAGACGAGACAGGAATTGGCTCTGTAATCCCTTGGAAAAGGCCTAAAAATAAATATTTCAAAAGCAAATAAAATTGTTCCATGCATAAATCCTTTCTACATTTTTAATAGTTAATTTAGATACTTGTTAAAGGTACATATCCCAGTATAAAAAAACTTTGCGCCACTGTGAAGTGAAAAGGGGAATTCCTTTAAATGTAAACGCTTTTTCTAATGTTTTCCTAGTTCATATCCTGATTATGAAATGAAAAACAGGGGGCATAGTATAAGAGAAGAGCTGGATTTTATTAATGAAGGAGGAAGGGAAATGGGACAAAATCGTCATTTTACAGCAGGTCAAAAAGCGCCAAATAACGGTGTTTATATAGAAATTGGTGAAACTGGAAGCAACGTGAATCATCCGAAAAAAGTGAAGTTAAAAGCAGGAGATCGCTTTCCAGAAACGTCTAATGATGATCGTCATTGGACATATATTAGAAAGCCATAATACGCAAGTAAAGCCATCTTCTGCAGATGGCTTTACTTGCGTGGGAAAACCATTTTATAATATGAAATAAAGGTCAAAAATAGTCAAAAACGGAGGGGTTTCAATGGATGTAAATAAAATGACGCAAAAGCTTCAGGAAGGAGTTATGAACGCACAATCTGAGGCCATCAAGCGAGGTCATCAAGAAATTGATAGTCTACACTTGCTTTACTCATTGATTCATCAGCCAGATGGAATTGCAGTTCGTATTTTAGAGCACTTACATATTGAAACAGAGAAGTTTGTAAAAAGTGTAGAAGCGGAGCTAGCGAAAAAGCCGTCTGTAACAGGTTCAGGTGTTGAAGCTGGCAAAATATATATTACGTCTGCTCTACAGCAACTGCTCGTTAAAGCTCAAGAAGAGGCAGACGGTTTAAAAGACGAGTACATGGCGGTGGAGCATTTATTTTTAGCCGCTGCTAATGAGGCCTCTACAACTAGCTTGGGAAGGTTGTTTAGCCAGTACGGAATCACGAAGCAAAAACTAATGGAAGTTCTGCAAAAAATTCGTGGCAACCAGCGCATTACGAGCCAAACACCAGAAGGCACATATGAAGTTTTAAGCAAGTATGGTCGTGATTTGGTAGCAGAAGTACGAGAAGGCAAAGTAGATCCTGTTATTGGACGAGATCAAGAAATTCGTCGCGTGATTCGAATCCTGTCTCGTAAAACGAAGAATAATCCAGTATTAATCGGAGAACCAGGCGTTGGGAAGACGGCGATTGTAGAAGGACTTGCACAGCGTATTGTGCGAAGAGATGTGCCGGAAGGATTAAAGGATAAAATGGTGTTTGCTCTAGATATGGGAGCCTTAGTAGCAGGAGCGAAGTTTCGCGGTGAATTTGAAGAGCGTTTAAAAGCGGTGTTACAAGAAGTCAAAAAAAGCAATGGCCAAATTTTATTATTTATTGATGAGCTTCATACCATTGTAGGAGCTGGCCGTACAGATGGAGCCATGGATGCTGGAAATTTACTCAAGCCAATGCTTGCTCGCGGTGAACTTCACTGCATTGGAGCAACAACCCTGGATGAATACCGTCAATATATTGAAAAAGACCCTGCGTTAGAGCGCCGCTTTCAGCAAGTGTTAGTTGAAGAGCCAACGGTAGAAGATACGATTTCTATTCTTCGAGGGTTAAAAGAACGATTTGAAATTCATCACGGTGTAAACATCCATGACCGGGCTCTTGTTTCAGCTGCTGTTATGTCAGATCGCTACATATCTGACCGTTTTTTGCCCGATAAAGCAATTGATCTGATTGACGAAGCGTGTGCAACCATTCGAACAGAAATTGATTCTATGCCAGCAGAATTAGATGAGGTAACAAGAAGAGTCATGCAGCTGCAGATTGAAGAGGCTGCATTAAGTAAAGAAACGGACTTTGCTAGTACACAGCGTCTAACCGCTATTCGGGAAGAAGTAGCGAACTTAACTGAAAAAGCAGACGTGATGAAGCTTCAATGGGAGAAGGAGAAGCAGTCCATTCAAGCTGTCCAAGACGTCAGGGAAAAGCTAGAAAAAGCAAAGCGAGATCTAGAAGAAGCAGAAGGGCGTTATGACCTAAATAAAGCAGCAGAGCTTCGTCATGGACATATTCCAGCCTATGAGAAAGAATTAAAACAGCTTGAGGCCGAAGCTGCAAAAAAACAAGAGTCTCGTTTGCTGCGTGAAGAAGTTACGGAAGAAGAAATTGCAGAAATTGTGGGACGATGGACAGGCATTTCAGTGTCAAAGCTCGTAGAAGGAGAGCGAGAAAAGCTGTTAAAAATGGAATCTATTTTAAAAGCGCGCGTAATTGGGCAGGATGAGGCAGTGTCGCTTGTAACTGATGCGGTGATTCGAGCACGAGCAGGCATTCAAGATCCAAATCGCCCAATCGGTTCGTTTATCTTTCTGGGCCCAACTGGAGTTGGAAAGACAGAATTAGCTAAAACGTTAGCTGAAACGTTGTTTGACAGCGAAGATCATATTATTCGTATTGATATGTCTGAGTACATGGAAAAGCATGCAGTTTCACGCTTGATTGGTGCTCCTCCAGGATATGTTGGCTATGAAGAAGGAGGACAGTTAACGGAAGCTGTTCGTAGAAAACCATACTCCGTGGTCTTGCTGGATGAAATTGAAAAAGCACATCCAGAGGTGTTTAACGTGCTCCTTCAAATGTTGGATGATGGAAGGATAACAGATTCAAAAGGAAAGACCGTTGATTTTAAAAATACGATTATTATTATGACATCGAATATTGGTTCACAAACACTGTTAGAAGGTTTAACAGAAGATGGAAACATTGAGGAGTCAAGTCGAGAACAAGTACTTCAGCAGCTTCGCCAGCATTTTCGACCTGAGTTTTTAAATCGTGTGGATGACACGATTTTATTTAAGCCACTGTCAGTGAGTGAAGTAAAATCAATTATTGAAAAGCTTCTTAAGCAGCTTGAAAGCCGTTTGCAAGAAAGACATATTACGCTGACACTAACTGAAGAAGCAAAAAATTACATTGCGAAAGCAGGGTTTGATCCTGTTTATGGTGCGCGCCCGCTTAAACGATTTATTCAAAAGTATGTTGAAACTAAAATTGCTAGGGAATTAATTGCTGGCCATATCACAAATCATAGCGATGTAGTTATTGATAATAGAGGTGAAGAGTTCATTATTGAACAATAAATAAAAGACCATTTAGTGATTGCTAAATGGTCTTTTTGTGCTTTTAAAAAACGAAGTGTATTCTCGTAAGCATTGGAGCTATAGAATCGATCTTTTTAATGAGCAAAAAACTACCTTTGTGAGAATGGATTTTTACTATTGACTATAATTGTAAGCGCTTATAGAATGAGTATAAATTATTGAATTCGCTTTCTTAGCAAAGCACTATTTGGGATCCTAAAAGAAACAACGGACAGTAAATAATTATGCGTATACTTGTTTGGTTTCAAAAGAACTTATACAGATAAAGGAGGAAAGCAATAGTAAACTAGAGAAAGGTGATGCTAACGAAATAAGCGATATTAAGGGATAACAAGCTAATAGCAGAGCACCTAACGAAAGAGTCAACAACGCGTTTTTTTTCATTTCTATAAAGAGGTGAAGAGAAAGCCAGACTAAAATGAAATAAAATGGAATCATACATACGAGCGTAAATAAACGATAGCTATGTAACACCTGCTCGTTTATAAATGAAAAAATTCCGTTGAAAATTACGACCATATATAATATGAAAAAAAATAAGTCGTTAATTTGCACGAAAAGAAGACAAGCTCTTACTTTCATTACTTTGTTTAGCGCTTGTTGAATCAATAGCGTATAAAAAAAAGTAAGCAGCAGTATAAATAGATTCATTAAAGAGGTATAGAAATCATCGAACTGTCTGACAAAAAACAGTATGATGATATGAAAACAGCTAATTGTAAGCGTTATAAAAGTAGATGTTTGCTTCAAAAATATCTCTCCTTCATCAAAATGCACACGACAGAAAATAGAAAAGGGTGTTCATCAATGAATATAGTCACTGTGGGATCATTTATATTCTTTACCGTTTTAGTAGCATATATTTCATATCGCTTTACTCGCGATGAAAATCTTGAAACATCAGAAGGATATTTTTTAGGGGGAAGAAGCTTAACTGGTTGGGTTATTGCTGGGTCTCTGTTATTGACGAACTTATCAACAGAGCAGCTTGTAGGCTTAAATGCGGATGGTTATTCGTTTAATATGTCCGCAATGGGCTGGGAAGTAGGTTCTTCAATCGCTCTTGTATTGGTTGCGTTATTTTTACTTCCACGCTATTTAAAAGGTGGAATTACAACAATTCCAGACTTTCTAGAATCTCGATTTGATTCAGGCACTAAACAGATTGTTACCATTTTATTTTTATTTGGCTATGTACTAAATTTATTACCTCCTATTTTATATTCAGGAGCCACTGCACTAAGCAGCATCTTTAATGTTCAAGGCATGTTTGGAGTTAGTTCAACGACCGCGCTGTGGATTACAGTGTGGGGAATTGGAATTATTGGATCAATTTACGCAATATTCGGAGGATTAAAAGCGGTTGCTGTATCAGACACGGTAAATGGCATTGGTTTATTGATTGGAGGATTAATGATTCCATTTTTAGGGCTGATGGCTTTAGGTGATGGTTCACCAGTTGATGGATTCAATAAAATTATGGAAAATACCCCCGAGAAGCTAAATTCAATCGGTGGAGAGAAAGATCCCGTGCCGTTCAGCACGATGTTTACGGGAATGCTACTTGTAAACTTGTTTTATTGGGGAACAGCACAGCATATTATGCAGCGTGCATTAGCTGCCAAAAATCTTAAAGAAGGGCAAAAAGGGTTAATTATTGCAGCATTTTTAAAGCTATTAGGACCAGCATTTTTAATTATCCCTGGTATTATTGCATTTAATATTTTTGGACCGGGACTTCCACCGATGGAAGCGTATCCAAAGTTGGTTAATCATGTATTGCCAACGCCACTTGTTGGTTTCTTTGCCGCTGTATTATTCGGAGCTATTTTATCATCGTTTAACTCAGCGTTAAACTCGAGCGTTACGCTTTTTGTTTTAAATATTTACAAGCCTTATTTTAAGCCAAAAGCTACGGATAAAGAGCTTGTAAAAAATGGAAAATTGGTAGGCGTATTCTTAGCTATTTTTGCAATGTGCGTAGCGCCTTTAATTGCAAATGTACCAAACGGATTCTTTGCATATCTTCAGATGGTTAACGGTTTTTATAACGTTCCAATCTTTACGATTGTATTTATCGGCTATGTAACGAAAAAAGTGCCTGCGGTTGCAGCAAAAGTGTCATTAGCTGTATTTATCTCAATCTATGCCGTAACGCAGCTAGTATGGGATACAGGCTTACACTATCTTCACATTTTAGCCATCTTATTCGTTTTATGTAGCGGATTAATGTTTATCATCGGAAAAATTGCTCCAAAGCAAGATCTATATGTGTTAGAAGATCAAAAAGCAGTAGATTTAACCCCTTGGAAGCTTCTGTATCCGATGGGAATTGCAGCGGTTCTTGCAATGTTAGTAGTTTACGCGCTCTTTTCACCAATTGGAATTGCTTCTTAAGACAAAAGAGGCTGGGATATAAATATTTCAGTCAACGAGATATCCGACCGATTGCTAACCTGCAATCGGTCGGATATTTTTTGTTCGTTCCGAAAACAAGTTGAAAAACTGGTGGAATGAAGCGTAAAAGACGACTTCTGCGGGAAAGAGAGAAAGAGCTGGGAACCCGCAGCGAAGCGAACAGGCTGGGATTCTTCCCCGCGGAAAGCAAGTGTCTGGGGCGCAATGTAACAAACTTGTCTCTAGAGAGTAGAGTATTTTACGGGTTGAATGAATATTTCTTATCTTGCATATTGTCGAACGAAGTACTATCCTTTAAGATAATAAGCACAAAGCGTAATTCGATTAGAGGTTAAGGAAAGGAATCGGTTGAATTTATGAAAGAACATGTTGAGCGCGTATATGATGAGGCATATGACTTTATTGATCAAGCACTTCAACAAATTAGAAGCGTTGAATGCACTGAAGAAGCAGATGATGAAATAAAAGAAAAAAGACAGCGTACGGAAATTGCTTTGCAAGCAGCACGCGACATTTTAGAAAATATGATTATTCCGGGTAAGAAACTTACTTTTATTTATGAAAACGGCTCTGTTGTTGTAGAAATACCGGAAAAATAAATGAAAATCCCTTTGTTGTCGAGAATCTTGGACAACAAAGGGATTTTTTTGCTTGTACGATTATTTTGGAAGAATAAAAAGCTCATCAATTGATGCGTTGCTCTTTCGATACTGTCCAGGCGTTATATTTGTGGTTTTACGAAACACCTTCGTAAGGTAATTAGCATTGGCATAGCCGACATTTTCTGCAATCTCTTCAATTGAGTATTTTGTTTGGTTCAAAAGTTCAGCTGCTTTTTGAACCCGCATCTTTGTTAAATATTGAATCGGAGTCAATCCCGTTGTTTGCTTAAATAAGCGGCTGAAGTGATAGCGAGATAAATTTGCTGATTCCGCCATTTCATCTGGGCCGATTTCTTCATGATAATGGTTTCTAGCAAATAAGATAGAGCTAATAATGCTCTCAGGCCAGTCTTCAGTAAAGGAGTCCATATTCTTTACATATTGATAAAGCTCCATTACAAAGCGATAGCACAGGCTTGATGCATAAAATGGATCTGTAATGTTTTTTTCACTTGCTCCCTTATAGATTTGAGCCAGAAGCTGTATCGGTGCTGATTCGGGGTGGAATCGAATGACTGACTGGAACTTTGTTTTGATGTAATCCCAGCATTTTTTCACTTCATCACCATACAACGTTAAAAAGATAAATTCCCAATTTTCACTCTCTTTAGGTAAATAATATCTATAGTCTCCCGGCGTGCTGACAATAAAGGCTTTACCTGCATCTACCTTATATTGAGTTCCGTCTACTTCAATCATTCCATATCCAGACACTGTATATTGAAAAATATATTTCCCTACCTCTTTTCGCTGTTTCCCGCTCCAATTATAAAGAGGAGAGTATACTTCATCCCATCCCACTGACCATAGCTGTGCAACATCACTGGTACGGGATTCGAAGAAACGATAAGCATAGGTAGCATATTCTTTTGTTTGAAATTGTGGTAGCAAATTTTCACCTTCTTTTTTAAAAAATGTTGTTATTTATACTTTAACGTAATCGTTTTCATTTCGCTATATATATTTCACTTTATTTATGAAAATATTAAAAAAGGAGACTGAGACATAAGTAATTCAGTCCTTACTATACCTGAACGATTGAGAGTTCATAACTTTTAATCGTTCAGGTTTTTTGGTTGATTGTGAAAACAATGTTGGAAACAGGGTGGAATGGAGCGTAGGACACTCGACTCCTGCGGGAAAGAGAGGGAAAACGGAGATCCCGCAGCGCAGCGAGGAAGCTCAGGTTCCTCCCCGCGGAAAGCGAGTGACCGTAGCGAAATGGAACGAACGAGTTGAGACAAATCAAAGAGATGGGAACAGCGAGTGTTCGTCTTTTAGAAGCAATCATTTTGTTATGTCCCAAACTCTTTACATTCTCAAAAGATATCCACTGTTTTTATTAGCAGTGGGTGTTCATAATTGTAAGTTTGTTAGCAAGAAATTACCGTTTA
Organism: Bacillus sp. VT 712; assembly: GCF_001614195.1. NCBI lineage: Bacteria > Bacillati > Bacillota > Bacilli > Caryophanales > Bacillaceae > Bacillus > Bacillus sp. VT 712. The sequence goes on from NZ_LWBK01000012.1 coordinate 31,796, forward strand.
CAGGGATTATTTTTACCATTGAGAAAACGTGCTTAACGCTTTTAAAATAGAGGCATGAATACGTTTACAGTTTGGCGATAACGATATAAAAAAGAAACAGGTGATGTGACATGATAGGTGAATTAATTAAAAAGTTTCAAGAAATCTTTCAAACAACGGAAAACGTTCGTTGCTTCTTCGCACCAGGACGCGTTAATTTGATTGGTGAACATACAGATTATAACGGAGGGCACGTATTTCCATGTGCTTTAAGTATTGGAACATACGCAGTTGTGCACAAGCGAAACGATCAGAAGGTTCGTATGTACTCGGCAAACTTTGAGGATAAAGGTGTAATAGAATACAAGCTTGATGAGCTTGTATTTGAAGAAGAACATGATTGGGTCAATTATCCAAAAGGAGTAATTAGCACATTTGTTAAAAATGGCTATGAACTAAGAAATGGATTTGACGTGTTATTCTATGGCAATATTCCAAATGGTGCTGGTTTATCTTCTTCAGCGTCTATCGAATTAGCAACGGCTGTTTTAGTAAATCAATTAGAAGAATTAGATATTGATATGGTCGAGATGGTTAAGATGTCACAGCAAGCGGAAAATGAATTTATTGGCGTTAGCTGTGGAATCATGGATCAATTTGCAATTGGAATGGGGAAAGAGGATAAGGCAATTCTGTTAAATTGCCAAACACTTGACTACACGTACAGCCCGCTTCAGTTAGAAAATGCAGTGTTAGTAATTGCAAACACGAACAAGCGAAGAGGGCTAGCAGACTCCAAATATAATGAACGCCGTTCTGAATGTGATCAAGCATTAGCAGACTTAAAAAGTAATTATGAGCTTGAGTCATTAGGCGATCTAACGAAGGCACAGTTTGAGCAGTTAAAACATTTGATTAAAAACCCAACGAATCAAAAGCGTGCAAAACACGCAGTTTATGAGAATGAACGAACAAAAGAAGCTGTGGTAAAGCTGAACAACGGTGATCTGCAAGGGTTTGGTTTATTAATGAACGAATCTCACCGCTCACTACGAGATGACTACGGAGTTACGGGAAAAGAATTGGATGCATTAGTTGAAGCTGCTTGGGTTCAAGAAGGTGTGATTGGTTCTCGAATGACAGGAGCAGGGTTTGGTGGTTGCACAATTAGTATAGTGAAAGAAAATAAGGTCGATTCATTTATTTCTGAAGTAAGCGCTGCTTATACAAAAGCAACAGGCTTACAAGCAAACTTTTACGTTGTTGAAGTTGGAGAAGGCGCACGAGAATTAGCATTGGAAACGGTATAAAAGGAGGAGCAAGAATGGCTGTATTAGTATGCGGAGGAGCTGGCTATATCGGTAGCCATATGGTAGCAGAGTTATTGAATAAAGGGAAAGACGTAGTCGTTGTTGATAACCTTCAAAAAGGTCATAAAGAAGCGATTTTAGAAGGCGTACGTTTATATGTTGGCGATTTAAGAGATATCGAGTTTTTAGATGAAGTTTTTCAGGAAAACGAGATTGAATCGGTTGTGCACTTTGCAGCGGATTCTCTTGTTGGGGAAAGCGTAACAGATCCTTTAACATATTACGATAACAATGTGTACGGCGCACTTTGCTTGTTAAAAGTGATGAATAAACATGGTGTTAAGCACATTGTATTTTCATCCACGGCTGCAGCATATGGAGAAGCAAAGAACTTTCCAATTTTAGAAGATGATCCAACAGAGCCAACAAACCCTTATGGTGAAACGAAGCTAGCAATTGAAAAAATGCTGAAATGGTCAGAGAAAGCGTATGGACTTCGTTATGTTGTTCTTCGCTACTTCAACGTTGCAGGTGCTCATATGGATGGGAAGCTAGGGGAAGATCATACGCCAGAAACACACTTAATACCAATCATTTTACAAGTAGCTCTTGGAAAACGTGAGCATATCTCAATTTTTGGTGCCGATTACGATACGAAAGACGGTACGTGCATTCGAGATTATATTCACGTAACAGATTTAGCTGATGCGCATGTATTAGCGCTTGAAAAGTTAGCGCTTGACAATACAAGCGGTACTTACAATTTAGGGAACGGAAACGGCTTTACAGTTAAAGAAGTAATTGATGCTGCGCGTAAAGTGACGAATCATTCCATTCCAGCTATCGTTGCGCCGAGACGTGCGGGAGACCCAGCCAAACTAGTAGCATCTTCTCAAAGAGCAATGGATGAACTGGGTTGGAATCCACGCTATACGTCAATGGAGCAAATGATTGAAAGTGCATGGAAATGGTTTCAAGCACATCCGGAAGGGTATAAACAGCCTCAACGATAAAAAGCTGTTAGAAAATAGCTTAGCCATAGATTACGGAACGAGAAGAGAGGAAGATTGTATGTCAGTCAACATTCATGAACAAATTCAAAGACTTATTCAATACGGATTGCAAAAAGAGCTTATAACAGCATGGGACGTTGATGTTGTTCGGAATAAGCTGTTAGAAATACTGCAGCTCGATGAATATATCCCAGCGGCTGTTAGCCAAGAAACCTATGAAAATCCAGTTGGTATTTTAGAGAAAATGCTTGATTGGGCGGCTGAACACAATCTAATAGAAGATACCATTACGTACCGAGATTTACTAGATACAAAAATCATGAGTAGTTTTGTGCCACTTCCATCTGAGGTTAATCGCCGTTTTTATCAAACATTTCAACAAGAAGGCGCGCAGCAAGCTACGCAAGGTTTTTATCAATACTCAAAAGATGTTCACTATATTCGAACAAATCGAATTGCTAAAAATGAGGGGTGGCTGACTGATACACCGTATGGTCAGTTAGAGATTACGATTAACCTATCAAAGCCAGAAAAAGACCCAAAAGCAATTGCTGCGAGCAAGACGTTGAAGGAGAGCTCATATCCTAACTGTCTGCTTTGCAAAGAGAATACGGGCTATGCGGGACGTGTTAATCATCCAGCTAGACAAAACCATCGCATCATCCCTGTTGAACTTGCAGAAGAGCAGTGGTACCTGCAGTTTTCACCTTATGTTTATTATCAAGAGCATGCGATTGTCTTTTCCGGTGAACATACGCCAATGAAAATTTCATCGGCTACGTTTGAACGTCTACTATCATTTACGGACCAATTTCCGCATTACTTTTTGGGGTCAAATGCAGATTTGCCCATCGTAGGAGGATCCATTTTAACTCACGATCATTTTCAAGGTGGAAATCATGAGTTTCCAATGGCTAAAGCACACGTAGAAGCAACTTTTACAATGGAAGACTATCCGACAGTTAAAGCGGGAATTGTCAAGTGGCCGATGTCCGTTATCCGCTTGCAGAGCACTGATAAAAAGGAGCTAGTGGAATGCGCTAATCATGTATATAAAACATGGCAGCAGTACAGTGATGAAAGCGTTGGGGTTCATGCTTTCACGGGGGAAACGCCGCATAATACGGTAACCCCAATTGCGAGAAGAAGAGGAGAATTATTTGAGTTAGACCTTGTTCTTCGAAATAATCGAACGAGTATCGAGCATCCCGATGGTATTTACCATCCTCATCAAGAAGTCCACCATATTAAAAAAGAAAACATTGGGTTGATTGAAGTGATGGGACTTGCGGTATTACCGGGTCGCTTACAAGAAGAAATGCGTCTAGTCAGTGAATACTTGGTTAACGGAGATTGTACAATTCGAGATGAGCATGCACATATTCAAAAGCATGAAGCATGGATGAAACGGCTCCGAGAAAGCTATGAAGGCTTTACTAAAGAAAATGTCCAGCAAATTATTCGTAAGGAGATTGGTACCACATTTATGACGATTTTAGAGCATGCTGGTGTATTCAAGCGAGACGAGCAGGGGAAAGAAGCTTTTCATCAATTTACAAAGCAGCTAAAAAAACAAACGGCACGTAGCGAATAACCTAGAAAACATTCTTACATTCATTTGATAAATAAACAGCTAAAGGGAGACTGAAAGATATGTATATTGGTGTGGACTATTATCCAGAACAATGGCCTAAAACAAGATGGGCAGAAGACGTACGCTTAATGAAAGAACTAGGTATTAATGTTGTGCGTATTGCTGAATTTGGTTGGCAGTTAATGGAGCCCGAAGAAGGAGTATATGACTTTTCACTATATGATGAAGCTATCGAACTATTAACAAGTAACGGAATCAAAGTAGTGCTTGGTACACCAACTGCTACGCCACCAGCTTGGATGATTCATAGCTATCCAGAAATTTTACCGGTTGATGAAAACGGAGTAACTATTTCCTTTGGAGCGCGTAGACATTACACGGTTAATAGTGGAAAATACCATCAGTTTACGAAAAAAATCGTAACAAAAATGGCAGAAAAGTATGGTCAACACCCTGACATCATCGGTTGGCAGGTAGACAATGAATATGGCCATGAAAAGTCAGATCGTAGCTATGGAGCCCTTGATCGTGCTGCTTTTCAATGCTGGTTAAAAGAAAAATACCAGACGCTTGATGAGTTGAATCAGCAGTGGGGAACGGTATTTTGGAGTCAAACGTATACGGACTGGTCACAAATTCCAACGCCGCGTAAAGTTTATCAAGAGCATAACCCGAGCCTTCTTTTAGACTTTGACCGCTTCTGTGCAGATGCTTATACGGCTTATAATAAGCTTCAAGTTGATATCTTACGCTCCATTGTTCGTAAAGATCAATTCATTACGCATAATTTTGTATTTACAGATCAAGCCATCAATCAATGGGATATGTCAAAGGATTTAGATTTTGTTTCGTTTGATAATTACCCTGTCTGGGGCGGTTTAGCTGAACCAATTAAGCCAGCAGCAATCGCTCAGCAGCACGACTTATGTCGCTCTGCAAAAGGCGGAAAAAACTTTTGGGTAATGGAAGAATTATCGGGAGCGCAAGGGTGGAGTCGTATTGGCTACTTACCGCGTCCAGGTCATATTAAGCTGTGGACGTATCAAGCGATTTCTCGAGGAGCAGAAGCAATCGTTTACTTCCGCTGGCGTGCAGCTCAGTTCGGGACAGAAGAATTTTGTCATGGGATTTTAGATCATGATGGGTTACCAAAGCGCAAGTATGAGGAAGTAAAAGAAGTTATTCAAGAACTAAAAACGTTTGGTGATGAGTGGATTAATGCGTCATATGAAGCGGAAGTAGCAGCTTACTATGATATTGAGAATGCATGGGCGTGGGGAATTCAGCCTCAAAGTGATGCATTTGCTTACAAGCAAGAATTTCTTCGCTTCTATCGCCCTGTGCATAGTGCAAACGTATTAACAGATTTGGTTACGGCTGCAGATGACTTAGCGCGCTACAAAGCGGTTATCGTGCCAATTTACTTCCTAACAAATAGTGAGTTTACGGAGAAGTTAAAGCAGTTTGTTTCAAATGGTGGAACAGCTATTTTATCTTATCGTGCAGGTGTAAAAGAAGAAAACAATTTTGTCACAGGACAAACGCTTCCAGGTGCATTATCAGAGTTTACGGGTATTCAAATTCATGAATATGAATCCCTACAAACATCACAACAAAATATGGTTGTAGGCACAAAAGGTACGATAAAAGGGCAAGAGTCAACAGCAACGATTTGGTGTGACTTAATTGAGCCAACAACAGCTGAAGTGCTGGCAGAGTACAAAGGTTGTTTCTATGAAGGCACTGCTGCTATAACTAAGAATAGTTTTGGGGAAGGCACTGTTTATTATATCGGTACAGCGCTTGAAGATGCTATGTTAGATGGATTATATGATGATATCTTAGCTGAAGCGCAAGTAGACACATTTAAAACAAATGGTGAAGTTGAAGTTGTAAAAAGAGGTCAATTCTATAGCTTTTTAAATCATTCAACAACAGAGACAACACCAGTTGAACTTCCAGATGGAACATGGAAGACTGCCGCAACAAATGAGCTTGTAAAAGGTGAATTAATGCTGAAGCCGCTTCAAGCAGTGGTGTTAATTAACGAATAAAAAGAACCGCTAGCAAAAGCTAGCGGTTCTTTTAATGATGAGTGTCAATAGGTTCGTTTGGAACACCGGCTTCACCAAGTACAACAACTAACAGCGTAAATACCACGCTGATAATCGAAGCGGTTGCAAAATCAAACGCTTGACCAGACATAGAAGAAATAACATAAACCGACATGTTAATTAATAAAAATCCCCAAAATAAAGCAGCAATAATGCGCACAACTTTCACCCCATTCACAGTACAGTTTGATTTTATTTTATCATAGCGTTTACAAAGAAGAAATTGAATTTTTTATGAATAGTATTTTCTATTCAGTGCATTTATACACAGAGTCCTTTTTTGTTTAAAAAAATGTATAGCGTATTGATAAACTCATGAATAAATAGGCATTCGAATCGGTCACATTGTGACGCTTTGTCATAAGCTGTATGAAAGGAAAGTAGCTTTTTATACGGAGGATCAGTCATGATGCATCGACGTTTTTTTAGTCTAGATACTCAATGGAATGTCGTACAGGTACCAGAAAAGCCGAATGGTTTCGGGGTGTTAGTACTTGGTGATAAAGACCACTTTGTTGAAAGCTCTACAAGTCTTTGGATTCAGCACGGTGGCAGATCTCAACTGCTGCAATATTTACAAGATGAAGGCTATACTGTTTTTTATTCAAACTTATACGGACGCCATTGGGGCAGCCCGAAAGCCAACCGCTTAGCCAAACAGTTATATCACTTGGTTATGAAACAAGAAATCTTAAATAAACGCATTCATATTTTAGCCGAGGGTATGGGAGCATTGCTTGCCATGCAGTTAATGGAAGGCGGAGAAACGTTTATTCGATCGGTAGCTCTTTTGAACCCGTGTATTGATTTGCATACGCATGCTAGTCATGAGAAACAGAATAAATTTTTTTACAAGCAATTTACAAGAGATATGACGGTAGCCTATGATGTAGAGCGTAAACAAGTTGCGAAAATGATTGCTCAGTATCCTACATGTGAACAATTAACGTCTACACTGCCTGTGAAAATTTGGACGACTGCTAATGAAGTCACCCACTATCCGCTTATTCACAGTAAGCAGTATGAGCAGCATCGCTTAAGCTTACAATCACCGATTTCATTGTCGCTTTATCTAATGGAAAAAAAATATTTGTTTGAACGTTCGCTTTTACAATTTTATAAACTAAATGAAAAAGTGTTATAAGGAGAGCTCCTATGATTATACATATCATAGGAGCTTTTTTTCTGAATAAGACTGGGGGAGAAGAAATGGGGAATTTTGTAGTGATAGGAGCGAACCGCTTTTTGGGGTTCCACCTTTGTACGGCGCTATTAGAAAATGGAGAAGAAGTGAGCGGATCTGTTCATAAAGCTCATACTTCAGAAACGAGTTTGCAAAATGAAATGGGGTTGCTGCTAGGACGAAATGCTAATTTTGAAAAGCGAACGGATCGTGATGTTCTAGAGATGATTACATCTGAAACAGATGCTGTATACTTTGCATACTTTGACGGTGGCGACTTTTATCATGATGATTTTTTACGAGAAGAGATGAATAATGCATATCAAACGCTGCGTGATGTAGTAAAAAAATGCATTCAGACTCATACCAAGCTAATCTTTACGTCATCTTTACGCGTATTTGGAAAAAAACAGCTAAAAGTAAGAGAAGAAACGAAGCCTGAACCTGACAATAGTGAAGGGCGCCTTTTTCTACAGTTTGAGCAGCTTATTGATAAGTATCGCGAAAAAGGATTAATGTGCATTATTGTCCGAATACCAAACTTGTATGGCCCATGGCAGCCGCTTTCTATGTACTATTCGCAGCTATTAAGCAATCAAAAGCCAGCGGATATAAGAGAAGGTACCGATTATATTGCGTATATTGAAGATGTTGTACCTGCTTTTTTAAAATGTAAAGAAGAAAGAGCAAATGGAAACGAAGTGATTCACTTACTTGATCAAAAAATAGAAAAGTGGGAAGATGGTGCACAGTTACTGAACAAAGATTACGTAGAGGAAAATAGTCGACATGAAGCGTATGAGTATAGTAAAAAAGCAAAAACACTTTTAAACTATGAAACAAAAACAACCTTAAAAGAGGGGATTCGCGCTCAAAGAAGGCATATGAGAACATTCTTCTAGTCATAGTGATGACTTACTAAAAACAGAAGCTATACTGGTTGTACTTTTGCATAATAATCGCTAATATAAAATGTGAAACGAAAGAACAGATTCTTTATATGAAGGAGAAAGAATGATGGAACAACAAATGCAGTTTATGCAAATCGCAATGAAGTATTTACCAGAAGCAAAAGAGATTTTAGATCAAACAGGCGTAGAGCTTTCTATGGAGCACGTTCAGCCAGTTTTAGGGCTTTTAACAAAAGTAATGAATGATGCTTATGAACTTGGTAAAGAAGATGCGTTAAAAGAGCAGAATGAAAAATAACAGTCCACTCTGGACTGTTATTTTTTGTCGAGGAAGCGATCAAGGAGTGGAGAAAGCTCAAGCAGTAGGGGAGCCAATTCATCGATTGAAACGATAATCTCATCAATTTGAGTAAGCAAGGATTCCCAGTCTACTTTTTCTTCCTCTTGCTTAGGAGAACGACCAAACATCACTTGTGAGAAAAAGTCAGGTGAGCGTCTGCGCGCCATGTTGTCTCATCCTTTCTTGGTAAGAGTAAAAACATTGCGTATAAACACTATATGTAGAAGCCATTAAATTCGACTAGGACAAACACCTATATAGACAAAAAATAAAAAATGAAGTAAAATTAGTACCAACTCATAATATTTGATTATATAAACTGTAAAAGATATAGAAACGATCATCTTAGTAGCGAGGATTGATCAAAAAAGGCTGCTTTGTTCCATAAAGGCAGTCGCGTTAAGGTGTGTAGTTCCCACATCTTCTATAAAAGGAGTGAAGAATATGAACGCTGGTGTAATTGGAATTGGACGTTATGTACCAGAGAAAATTTTAACAAACTTTGACCTTGAAAAAATGGTTGATACTTCAGATGAGTGGATTCGTACAAGAACGGGTATCCAAGAAAGACGAATCGCTGCAGATAATGAAGATACATCTGATTTAGCGTATAAAGCGGCAGTAAATGCACTAGAAAATGCAAATATATCAGCTGAAGACCTTGATATGATCATCGTCGCAACCGTGACGCCCGACCAGCCGTTTCCAACGGTTTCTTGTATGCTACAAGAAAAGCTAGGGGCGAAAAAAGCAGCAGCTTATGACGTGAGCGCAGCTTGTGCAGGCTTTATGTACGGTGTTATTACCGCAAAGCAGTTCATTGAAACGAATGCTTATAAGAATGTCTTAGTGGTTGGTGTTGAAAAGCTTTCAAAAATTACGGATTGGAACGATCGTAATACGGCCGTGTTATTTGGTGACGGTGCTGGTGCGGTTGTTGTTGGACCTGTATCAGAAGGTCGAGGCATTTTATCATTTGAACTAGGTTCAGATGGTACGGGTGGAAAGCATCTGTATCAAGATGAACATGATCATATCATCATGAACGGCCGAGAAGTATTTAAATTTGCGGTGCGCCAAATGGGTGAGTCAGCTATTAATGTTCTTGATAAAGCTGGGTTATCAAAAGAAGACGTGGATTTCTTAATCCCACACCAAGCGAATATTCGCATTATGGAAGCGTCAAGACAGCGATTAGATTTACCAGAAGAAAAGATGTCAAAAACGATTCAATACTATGGGAATACATCTGCTGCGTCAATTCCGATTTCAATTGTGCATGAATTGGAGCAAGGTAAAATTAAAGATGATGATCTACTCGTAATGGTAGGTTTTGGCGGTGGCCTTACATGGGGTGCAATCGCAATTAGATGGGGAAGATAATTGTAGATAATTTCTTGAAGGAGATGAAGCTAACATGAGTAATAAACGTGTTGTTGTAACAGGTCTTGGAGCGGTAACGCCGTTAGGAAATAACGTGGACAAAACTTGGGAAAATGCAGTTGCGGGTGTATCAGGTATTGGCCCATTAACTCGCTTAAATCCAGAAGAATTTCCTGCAAAAGTAGCTGCGGAATTAAAAGATTTTAATGTTGAGGAATTTATCGACAAAAAAGATGCACGCAAAATGGACCGCTTTACGCAGTATGCGTTAGCAGCTTCCAAAATGGCTGTTAAAGATGCGGACTTAACCATTACAGACGAAATTGCACCAAACGTAGGAGTGTGGATCGGATCTGGAATTGGAGGAATGGAAACGTTCGAAAACCAGTTTGAAACATTGCTTTCAAAGGGTCAGCGTCGCGTAAGCCCATTCTTTATTCCAATGATGATTCCGGATATGGCTACTGGTCAAGTATCAATTGCTCTAGGTGCAAAAGGGGTAAACTCTTGTACTGTGACGGCATGTGCAACTGGTACAAACTCAATCGGAGATGCATTTAAAGTTATTCAGCGTGGAGATGCTGATGTGATGATTACGGGCGGAACAGAAGCACCAATTACAAAGCTGTCGATCGCTGGATTCTGTGCAAACAAAGCGCTATCAACGAATCCCGACCCAGAAAAAGCTTGTCGTCCTTTTGATAAAGACCGTGATGGCTTTATCATGGGTGAAGGTGCAGGAATCGTTGTCTTAGAAGAACTTGAACATGCGCTAGCACGCGGTGCACGCATTTATGCAGAAATTGTTGGCTATGGTTCTACAGGCGACGCGCATCATATTACAGCGCCAGCTCCAGGAGGAGAAGGCGGCGTTCGCGCAATGAACAAAGCTATTGCTGATGCAGGTCTTGAGCCACAAGATATCAGTTATATTAATGCTCATGGTACAAGCACTGAGTATAATGACAAGTTTGAAACAATGGCGATTAAAGAAGTGTTTGGAGATTATGCTAAATCAGTAGCAATCAGCTCAACAAAATCAATGACGGGTCATTTACTAGGAGCAGCTGGTGGTGTCGAAGCAATCTTTAGCGTAAAAGCTATTGCTGATGGTGTTATTCCACCAACAATTAACTATGTGACGCCTGATGAAGAGTGTGATTTAGACTATGTTCCAAATAAAGCTAGAAAGCAAGAAGTGAAGGCAGTATTAAGTAACTCTTTAGGTTTTGGTGGCCATAACGCAACGATTATCTTTAAAAAATATGAAGCTTAATAGAAAAAGCGCAGCGGCTAATCCGCTGCGCTTTTCAGATTGACGAGAAATCTGTAAGGTTCTCGTCAACATAAAAAAGCTGTTTTACATGGGTAAAACAGCTTTTTTATGTTGAAAATACAGAAACCAAAAAAACGTCTCCTACATAAGATGAAAGCGACAGTAATTTAAATTGAAGGTGATATAATGCCGGTTGTCGCTACGTTAAAATGGACAAAAGAAAAAGAAGTTGTAACCCGCCTTGAGCGTTATTTTAAAGATTTATCAAAAGACAAATTCTTAGATGTTTTAGTCGGATATGGAATGTGTCCACCTTCATCAACCTTTATGCTTGAATTAGAAAAGATAGGAAAGAGACATACTCTTTGGAAAAAGGTAAAGAGGAAATTTGAGCTGTTGAAGCATGAGTGGGGAGGACCAGATGTGCCGGTATTTCTACTGCCAAGCAATCCTCATAATCATAAAATGCAAAGAGAATTTCATGGCAGAGCAGGAGTGGCGTTTACAGATAAAATTTTCGTACTGTTAACTAATCAAACGACTGATGAAGAAGTTCTCTCTGTTTTAACACACGAATATCATCATGCTTGTCGGTTAATGCAGATGAAAAAAAGTGATCGAACCATTACTTTATTAGATGCCATGCTGATGGAAGGCTTAGCTGAATTAGCCGTAAAAGAGCATTGTGGAAAGGCGTATTTAGCACCTTGGACATCTTATTATACGTATGAAGAAGTAAAAAGGTTTTGGAACAAGTATGTAGAGGGATATATAGAATTAACACCTCGTGATAAAAAATACGATGATTTATTATATGGCCATAAGTGGTACCCAACAATGTTAGGATACAATATTGGGTATCAAATGATTAGTAAAGTGTCTCAGCAGTTTGGGTATGACACACAAAAATTTTTTCAGTTTACATCAGAAGAAATTTTAAGAAAATCAACCTTTTAACATGAAATCAATATATGTGTTTGTCAGAAGGTCTGACAAACACATATATAATAGTAGAAACTCGAAAAAAGTAAAATAATTAGAGATACAAAAAGCTTTGAAAAAATTAGAAAGAAAATAGTATGTTTTGGAATAAAACTTCCTTTGTTTGCCTATACTGAGGGGTAACAAACAGTTAGTAAGTGAGGGGTAAAAAATGCTATATCTTCATGATGTATGGGTTAATTGGTTTGAAGGCGAAGAAAATGGTTACAATGTTTGTCATTTTCATGAATGGCGAAAAGATGATTGTGTGGAGTTGCTAGATCAAGCGCCGTTGTTAAAAGTAAGTCCTTTATTATTCAGTTATATTGAAAATGATCTTTCCGAATTACCTCAACAGTTACTACAAGATGTTTATCAAAAAGCTTATATTCGGAAAAATCATGAGCGTACGCAAGTAGAGTATTGCTTTATTGTAACAGATGGAACGAATATCCTAGCAGTGGATACAATGGGATATCAAATTCCAATTCGTAAAAGCAGGCTTATTCCAAGACAGGAACAGCTTGTGTATGAAATGATTGCTGATCAAGAAGTAATCGATTATAAATTTACAGAATCTGAATTAGTTGGAAAAGAATATCATATTTTATCGCCATCACCTGTAACAATGAGCGGGCTAACTCGAAAAGAGCGCCAGTTAAAGCAGCTGTTGTTCATGGCATTAGATCAACTACATACAACGAAAAACACAGCTCAAATTCGCTATTGGTATACAGAGTGGAATCCAACGGAATACGAAGATATTCAAATCATGTCATTTGAAGACGTTTGGTCCAAGCTCTATGAAGAAACAAAGCGAGGGTGGTCATCGAAGCATCGTCAATTATGTGAGCATCTTATTAAAGGACAACCTTTCTTTGAAAAGCTTTGGGAGATTGAGCAAGAGCCAAAAGTAAACTAAAAAAGCTGTGCAGTTTTCCTGCACAGCTTTTTTATGGTTTGTTTTATCGTTTGCGTCCCAATCCCATAGCATTGCGCATTTTACGCAGCATTTTATTAGCGACGAAATTTGCCTTTTCAGCACCAGCATCTAGTATCTGGTCTAACTCTTCTGAATCAATTAGCTCATAGTAACGCTGCTGAATTGGTGCAAGTGCTTCGACAACAACTTTTGCTGTGTCGGCTTTAAAGTCACCGTATCCTTTTCCGTCATACATTCTTTCGATTTCCTCAATTGATACATTTCCAAGGATTGAATAAATGCTCATCAAGTTTGAAATTCCAGGCTTGTTTTCTTTGTCAAAACGTACGATGCCTTCTGAATCCGTAACAGCGCTCTTAATTTTCTTTTCAATAACTTTTGGCTCATCCAAAATGGTAATGAACGCTTTTTGGTTTGGATCTGATTTACTCATTTTCTTCGTTGGTTCTTGAAGAGACATCACACGCGCTCCCACCTTCGGAATACGCACTTCAGGAATAGTAAAGATATCATTGTATTTTTTGTTGAAACGTTCAGCTAAGTCACGCGTTAATTCTAAGTGCTGCTTTTGGTCCTCACCAACAGGTACTAGATCTGTTTTGTATAGTAAGATATCGGCTGCCATTAAAGGTGGATATGTTAATAATCCTGCTGAAACAGCTTCTTTTCCAGCAGATTTATCTTTAAACTGCGTCATGCGCTCAAGCTCACCGATATAAGCAACGCATTGAAGCATCCATCCAGCTTCAGTGTGAGCTGGAACTTCTGATTGAATAAAGAGCGTTGATTTTGTTGGGTCGATGCCGACTGCAATGTAAAGCGCAGCCAGGCTACGAATGTTTTTTCGTAAAGCTAGTCGATCTTGCGGTACTGTAATAGCATGCTGGTCAACAATACAAAAATGACAGTTATAATCATCTTGCAGCTCGACGAATTGTTTCATTGCTCCGATATAGTTTCCTAGTGTAATTGTACCGCTTGGCTGTATGCCTGAAAATATAGTTTGCATAACGTACTTCCTTTCTTTTTTGAAAATAAAAAAGGTTTATGCAAGCCTAGCCGGAGCTAGGGACGCATAAACCGTGGTACCACCCTAATTAGATTACAAAGTAATCATCTTCATTTACATAACGCCAATTAGCGTTCAAGCTTTGCACTTGAAAGCTCCAAAGTCCATTCCATAGGCTTCATTGTTTGTTTACACCGACCACAAACTCTCTAAAAATGAAGGAACTATGTACTATTCTTTTTCATCGCTTTACAGTATGAAATTTTTCAGTTTGTAGTCCATTATAACGCGATTTTAAAAAAAATTAAACCGAAATCTTGAAAAAAAACATTTGCAAGTAAATCATTTTATGCTATATTTTTTGTAACATTATTGCAATACCTATTCTACAAAAAAGATTTTAGATGTCTGACAAGAAGTCATAATCCTTATAAAACCGGCTTTTGTAGGGGGGAGCAAAAAAATACCAGTAAATAATAGTATTGCAATAAATTTTTAAAATATTTATAATAGGCGTAACAAACATATTTTTTACAAAGATATTACAATATCTTAATTTTTCAGAAAATATAAAATAGAAAATGTTTTATTACAACTAGGTAGCACGTCTTTTCTTAATGAATGGCATACATATACATGCATGTACCACCGTTTTAAGAATTAAGGTATTCTTTTTGCTACAGGGGCTTTAATGCTCTACCAGGTGAAAAACTTTCTGACTATTTTGTATTGAAAAATGATTAAAAATTATGTTTGTCAGTCATACAATTCCAATGGGGGGTAAGATTCAATGAAGAAAAGATTATCCATTCTTTTCAGCATGCTGCTGGTAATGAGTCTTTTCTTGGCTGCGTGTGGATTCGGCGGTAGCGATTCTGGGAGCGGCAAAGAAGGCGGTAGCGGCGACGGTTCAAAAGAACAAGCGCTTCGCGTAAATATTCTCACAGAACCATTCTCTTTAAATCCAGGTTTAGCAAACGATAACGTATCTGGTAACGTATTACGTCAAACATTTGAAGGTTTAACTCGTTTAGATAAAGACGGGAAGCCTACAGAAGCAATGGCAGAGTCAATCGATGTAAGTGAGGATAAATTAACTTACACATTCAAAATCCGTGAAGATGCAAAATGGACAAACGGTGACCCTGTAACAGCACAAGATTTCGAATATGCTTGGAAATGGGTTTTAGATGCTAAGAACGAATCACAATATGCTGAAATGATGTACTACTTAAAAGGTGGAGAAGCAGCACACAAAGGTGAAGGAAGCATCGATGATGTCGGTGTTAAAGTCGTAGATGATAAAACTTTAGAGGTAACGTTAGATCACGTAACTCCATATTTCTTAGAGTTAACAGCATTCTATACGTACTTCCCTGTTAACAAAAAAGTTGCTGAAGCAAATGACAAATGGTACACAGACGCTGGTGAAAACTACGTATCAAACGGACCTTTTAAAATGACTGAGTGGAAGCATAGCGATGAAATCGTATTAGAAGCAAACGACACTTACTGGGATAAAGACACAGTAAAACTTGAAAAAATCAATATGTATATGATTAACGATCCAAATACTGAACTTTCAATGTTTGAAAAAGATGAGTTAGATTGGGCAGGTAACCCAATTGGGCAACTTCCAACTGACGCAATTCCTCAGTTAAAAGATAAAGGTAACTTAAACATTGAAGTGAAAACTGGTACTTACATGTACAAGTTTAACACTCAAGAAGAAGCTTTAAGCAATGCAAAAATTCGTAAAGCATTAACTTACGCAATCGACCGTAAAGCGATTGTAGAAAACGTTACAAAAGCTGAGCAAGTTCCAGCATTAGCAATGGTTCCGCCACAAGCATATGGTGACGAAAAGAACGAACTATTCAAAGATGCTGATGTTAAAGAAGCGAAGAAACTTCTTGACGAAGGTTTAAAAGAACTAGGTATGTCTGAATTACCTGCAATTAAGATTTCTTATAACACAGATGAAGGCCACCAAAAGATTGCACAAGCAATTCAAGATATGTGGACTAAAAACTTAGGTATTAAAGCTGAATTAAACAACCAAGAGTGGAACGTTTACATTGATGAGTTACAAAAAGGTAACTACGAAGTTGCACGTATGGGCTGGATTGGTGACTTCAACGATCCAATTACGTTCTTAGAAATGTTCAAAGATAAAGACGGCGGAAACAACGATACGTTCTGGGAAAATGCTGAGTACAAAAAACTAATCGATGCTTCTCGCGGTGAAACGGACGTTGAGAAACGCTTAGATATCTTAAAACAAGCAGAACAAATCTTAATGGATGAAATGCCGGCGGCACCAATCTATTACTACACTGATGCTTGGATTCAAAGCGATAGCTTAAAAGATGTTACTGTATTATCTACAGGTGATGTACAGTTCAAATGGGCTCACTTTGAGTAATAACTAGCATTAACAAGTATATGGGGGTGATCTCTTACCCCCATATACTTTTCTGTTTAAAGAGCGAAAAATGTTAAATTATGGAGGTGTTTGTCGGTGCTTAAATATATTAGTAAACGTTTGTTGTACATGTTCTTATCGCTTTTCCTTATTGTTTCAGCAACGTTCTTCTTAATGAGAGCAGCACCTGGGGGACCATTCTCAGCAGAGAAAAAGCTTCCGCCAGAAATTGAAGCAAACCTAAATGAATTTTACGGGTTTGACCAACCACTATATGTTCAATACTTCGACTATCTAAAATCTGTTGCAACCCTTGATTTCGGACCATCGTTTAAATACAAGGGCCAAACGGTCAATGATTTAATTAGCAACGGCTTTCCAGTTTCATTTATGCTAGGAATGGAAGCTATTTTATTAGCGCTTGCATTTGGAGTGTTGTTAGGAGTCATTTCCGCTTTAAAACATAATAAATGGCAGGACTACACGGCGATGATTATTGCAGTACTTGGAATATCGGTACCAAGCTTTATCATGGCAACGGCATTACAATATATCTTTGCTATGAAACTAGAATTATTTCCGGTTGCACGTTGGGAATCATGGGCACATACGTTTTTACCAGCCCTCGCTTTAGCATCTACTCCAATGGCGTTTATCGCAAGGTTAACGCGTTCCAGTATGCTTGAAGTTCTAAATAATGATTATATTCGAACAGCAAAAGCAAAAGGTTTAAGTAAACCAGTTATTACGGTGAAGCACGCGATGCGAAATGCAATGTTACCAGTTGTTTCTTACATTGGACCACTGACAGCGGGTATTTTAACAGGAAGTTTCGTTATTGAAAAAATCTTTGGTATTCCAGGCTTAGGTCTTCACTTCGTAACAAGCATTACAAACCGTGACTACACGGTTATCATGGGCGTAACAGTCTTCTATAGTATCTTATTACTAGCGTCTGTTTTAATCGTTGATATTCTATACGGATTAATTGATCCACGTATTAAGCTAAGCGGCGGAAAGAAAGGAGCGTAACGAGCGATGCAACAAATTCCAAAAAATATGTTTGAACCAGCATCAGTTGATGCAAACGAAGCAGAGAAGATTTCAAAGCCTAGTTTATCGTTTTGGAAAGATGTAGGCTTACGCTTTCGAGAAAATAAATTAGCGATGTTTGGTGTTGTATTACTAGCTCTATTAGTTTTCATGGCAATTTTCGGGCCAATGATGACGCCTTATGACTACAAAACAAATGACTTAATGAATACGAACCAACCACCTTCATCGGAACATTGGTTTGGAACAGATGACCTTGGTCGTGACGTGTTTACAAGAACATGGGAAGGTGCACGTATCTCGTTATTTATCGGTTTATCTGCTGCTTTAATCGATTTGTTCATCGGTGTTATTTGGGGAAGCATTTCTGGATACCGCGGTGGACGTACAGATGAAGCAATGATGCGTTTTGCAGATATCTTATACGGTGTTCCATATTTACTTCTTGTTATTCTTTTAATGGTTGTGTTAGAGCAAGGCTTAGGTACAATGATTCTTGCGATGACCATCACTGGATGGATTAACATGGCGCGTATCGTTCGCGGACAAGTACTACAGTTGAAAAACCAAGAGTACGTGATGGCAGCTCAAACGCTTGGAGCCGATACAAAACGAATCCTATTTAAGCACTTAATTCCAAACTCGATGGGACCAATTTTAGTAACAATGACGTTAACAATTCCATCAGCAATTTTTACAGAAGCTTTCTTAAGTTATTTAGGACTAGGTGTTCCCGCACCACTTGCAAGTTGGGGAACAATGGCTTCGGATGGATTACCAGCATTAGAATACTATCCATGGCGTTTATTCTTCCCAGCAACGTTCATTTGCTTAACAATCTTAGCATTTAACGTAATTGGTGACGGACTGCGCGATGCATTAGATCCAAAACTACGTAAGTAAGGAAGTGAAACCTATGTCACGTTTATTAGATGTAAAAGATTTGGAAGTTTCATTCCAAACATACGGTGGAGAAGTTAAAGCTGTGCGAGGTGTTAACTTCCACTTAGATAAGGGTGAAACGCTCGCAATTGTAGGTGAATCGGGCTCAGGGAAAAGTGTAACATCACAAACAATTATGCGCCTTATTCCAATGCCACCAGGTCGAATTAATAAAGGTCAAATTTTATTTGACGGTATTGATCTTGTAAAGAAAACAGATAAGCAGATGGAGGCAATCCGTGGAAAAGATATCGGGATGATTTTCCAAGATCCAATGACATCTTTAAATCCAACGATGAAAGTTGGTAGTCAAATTGCTGAAGTACTTGTTAAGCATTCTAAAATGTCAAAAACACAAGCAAAAGAGCGTGCGATTGAGCTATTAAAGCTTGTTGGTATTCCATTTCCAAATCAGCGTGTTAACCAATATCCTCACGAATTCAGTGGTGGTATGAGACAGCGTGTTGTAATTGCAATGGCATTGGCATCGGATCCAAAGCTATTAATTGCCGATGAGCCAACAACAGCTCTTGACGTAACAATTCAAGCTCAAATTTTAGAATTGATGAAAGATATTCAAAAGAAAACAAATACATCTATTATTTTCATCACGCATGACTTAGGAGTAGTAGCTAACGTTGCGGATCGCGTTGCTGTTATGTATGCCGGTCAAATCGTCGAGACGGGTACAGTGGATGAAGTATTCTATAATCCACAGCATCCTTATACATGGGGGCTACTTGCTTCAATGCCTAGCCTTGACAGCGATACAAAAGAAGAGCTGGCTGCAATTCCGGGAACACCGCCAGATTTAACGAATCCACCAAAAGGTGATGCGTTTGCTCCGCGTAATCCATATGCGATGAAAATTGATTTTGAGCAAGAACCACCAATGTTTCAAGTATCGGATACGCATTATGCGAAAACATGGTTATTACATCCAGATGCACCAAAAGTAGAACCGCCAGCATCTGTGACAAGCCGTATGCGTCCAGTAAAAGGAGCTTATACAAAACCAGTTTTATCTCGAAAGGACGGTGAATAAGATGGCTGAAAAGTTACTAGAAATTAAAAATTTAAAGCAGCACTTTCCAACATCAAAAGGAACGATTAAGGCTGTTGATGGTCTGACATTCGACATCTACAAGGGGGAAACATTAGGTCTTGTAGGAGAGTCTGGTTGTGGTAAATCAACAACGGGTCGTACTATTATTCGCCTTTATAACGCAACGGATGGTGAAGTGTTATTTAACGGTGAAAATGTTCACGGTCGTAAGTCAAAGTCTGAACTGAAGAAATTCAACCGTAAAATGCAAATGATTTTCCAAGATCCATATGCATCACTAAATCCACGTATGACGGTAGCTGATATTATTGCAGAAGGAATTGATATTCACGGTTTAGCAAAAAGCAAAGAAGAGCGTATGAAAAAGGTTCAAGCCCTTCTTGAAACAGTAGGATTAAACCGAGAGCACGCAAACCGCTACCCACATGAATTCAGTGGTGGCCAACGCCAAAGGATTGGAATTGCTCGCGCACTAGCTGTTGAGCCAGACTTCATTATTGCTGATGAGCCAATCTCAGCACTTGATGTATCAATTCAAGCTCAGGTTGTTAACTTAATGAAGAAGCTACAGCGTGAACGTGGATTAACATACTTATTTATCGCCCATGACCTTTCAATGGTAAAATACATTAGCGATCGTATCGGCGTAATGTATCAAGGTAAAATTGTAGAGCTTGCGACAAGCGAAGAGCTATACCGTAACCCCATTCATCCTTATACAAAAGCATTGCTGTCAGCAATCCCGTTGCCAGATCCGGATAGTGAGCGTACGCGTCTGCGTCAAGTATATGATCCAAGTATTCATAATTACGATGGTGAAGAGCCTGAACTTCGTGAAGTATCACCAGGACACTACGTATCTTGCTCACAAACTGAGTTTGCTAAATACACGAGTTGACAAAAACGATCTCACAAGAGGTCGTTTTTTCTGATTATATAGGACTAGAAAATCATGTCATTTACTCTGACATCTTACTTTAAAAATATTATACATGAAAGTAGGATTAAATACTATTAAAAATTTTCAGAAATTTATAATATCGCTTTCTTTATGCATATAAAACTTCTTAAAATCAATATTTTTCCATTTTTTATTCTATATCTTGTATAAATATAAAAAGTGAACAATTGTTGGATAGTTCCCTTTTAGAAAGATTATAGTTCAGATAGAATATCGATATCTTCACGATTTTTATCTAGTACTAACACTTCGTCAACAGGTTGGTATTTTTCACCATAAATTTCTTTATCTTTGTAAGTATGAATTAATTCATACGTTTTTTTCATGCTGTTTAAAATACTCTCTTCGCTTTCTTCAGTAGGAGACCAGTAGAGGATTTCCATTTGATTGACTTCGTTTGTCGCTAGAGATCGACGTTTGTAACCAATAGAAGTCGCGTGCTTAAAACCTTCTCTTTTGTAGAAGTGAAGACGTTTTTCACTGTCGGAATCAGCATAGTCAACGGGTTCAACTTCTAAAATAATTGGCTTTTGATGATCTTTAAGCTTGTTGATTAATTTTCCACCTAACCCTTGTCCTCGCGCATCCTTTGATACAAATAAGTAATCAATAAAGATAAACTCATCCGTTTCGACATACATCAAGACGTGGTGAGGACCTTCATCTTTGTTGTAAATTTCACTTTGTTCACTTAATAGTAGCTCTAAATGCTTCTTCGATTTCATTTCTTCTATAGGAAAGTATTGACTTAATTTTTCATACCAATTCATAATACCCCTCCTTTGGGACTAAGTGACTCACTTTGTTTTCCTTTTAGAATTACCCGTTTTTCTTTAAAATAAACGACAATAAACATAGAAAAACCACTCATCACGGGGACTAAATTGTTAGCCATCAAAATGAGTGGTTCAAGGGAAGGGGATTAACTTTCTTCAATCAGTTTTTGTTCTTTTTTCGCTTTCTTTTTCAACTTTCGCTTTTCAACTAGATAATAAATGACTGGAATAAAAATGAGCGTAATAATAGTAGCAAAGCTTAGGCCAAATACAATGACAATGGCCATTGGCTGCTGTAGTTCTGTTCCTTCTCCAATACCTAGCGTAAGAGGAATTAAGCCGATAATCGTCGTAAGTGTTGTCATTAAAATCGGACGAAGTCTCGTTGGACCTGCTAGTAAAATCGCTTCTTTTAATTCGTAGCCTTCTTTACGAAGCTGCTGTAAGTAATCGACTAATACAATGGCATTATTTACAACAATACCTGTTAAAATTAAAATTCCAATTAAAGAGCCTACGCCTAAAGGTTGATTGGTAATTAGCAAACCGCTTATGATTCCAATAAAAGTTAGGGGAACGGAAAGCATAATGATAAATGGATACAAGAAAGATTCAAACTGTCCTGCCATTACCATATAAACAAGAACTACTGCTAAAGCAAGTGCAAGTGAAAGCTTATAAAACGCATCATTCATCTGTTCATTCTGACCACCAAATACAATTTTATATTGCTTGTTTGGTAATGAAATTTCGCTTTTTAGCTGCTTTTCAATATCATCTGTAATACTTCCGAGGTCACGTCCAATAATGTCTGCTGTGACACGAATTTCTCGCAATCGATCTTCACGCGTAATTTGCGATGGACCTTGTCCCCTTGATATATCAGCAACCGCTTTTAGCGGAACCGTTGTACCAGTTGGCGATTTAATTAATAAATTTTCTAAGTCAGATGTTGAAGCTGTATCTTTTCGATCAATTAATAAGCGAACGTTTAGCTCTTCACCGTCACGAGCAAGCTGGCTAGCGACAACGCCTTGTGTAGCTTCTGATATCGTGCTGGAGATTTGTGCACTTCCAATTCCGTATTGTGATGCTTTATCACGATTGATTGAAATCACAACTTCAGGATTTCCATCGTTATAGCTTGACTCGGGTTCTCTTACCCCGTCAATTTCAGATAAAATATCGACAGTTTGATCTGAGATTCTCACTAATTCATCCAAATCAGGGCCTGAAATTTCAAGAGATATCGGATCTCCAGTAAAGCCTCCTTCACTAGATGATACGGTTGCATCAACGCTCGGAATGTCGTTAAGCTTATTGCGGATTTCATCAGCTATTTCTTTATCTGAACGATCTCGCTCATCTACAGGTTTTAATAAGATGTTATAAGTAGCCTGATTTGTATTCGATCCAGCGGAGCCTGAAAAGTTATTCGATCCACCTACGGTAACGGATGATAAGTCAACCTCTGGAATATCTTTAAGAATTTCATTAATTTCTTCCGTTTTCTCATAAGTTGCTTCTAAAGCCGTTCCTTGAGGTAGCTTAGCTGTAACAGAAACGGTGCTCTGATCTTGGGCAGGAAGGAATTCTGTTCCGATAAAAGGAATTCCTGCAAAGGATAAAGCAAATAGAAGTAAAACTGCACCAACTGTTTTTTTCGGATGGCGTAGAGCGGTGTCTAATCTTCGTTTATAAAAATGCTTTACTTTACCAAACAACTTTCCATCTGTATTACTTTGCTCTTTTTCACGTGTCGATAACTTAAGGAACAGTGAAGAAAACAGAGGTACAATGATTAAAGCTGTAAATAAAGACGCAAGCAATGAAAAGCTGATAACTAAAGCTAACGGCTTAAAGAGCTGCGCAGCCAGTCCATCTACGAATACTATTGGAAGAAAGACAACAACAGTTGTTAGAGTGGAAGCAATGATTGCTGTCCCAACTTGATTTGTTCCTTTAATAGCTGCATCTTTCTTTGATAACCCTTGCTTTCGAAGTCGGAAAATATTCTCAAGAATAACGATGGCATTATCTACCATCATCCCAATTCCAAGTGCTAGTCCACCTAATGTGAGTAAGTTAAGCGTTTGACCGCTAAAGTACATAAATACAAAGGTTGTGACAATTGAAAGTGGAATTGCAAGACCAATAATAATGGTACTACGAAGATTTCGTAGAAATAGGTAAAGGATAATTGATGCTAAAATGCTTCCCACAATCATGTTGGACGTTACGGATTTAATGGACTGATTAATAAAATCACTCTGATCCAAAATCGTATCTATTTTTACACCTTCAGGAAGCGTTTGATTTAACTCTTTCAGCCTGTCATCAATTTCATTTGCTACGGAAACAGTATTTGCCCCTGATTGTTTTAAGACAGAGATTCCAACAGCTTCTTTTCCATTTAGGTAGCTCAGTTGGTCAGCGTCTGCATAAGCTTCTTTTATCTCTGCTAAATTTTCGAGCTTAATAACACCAGACTGTGTAGGAATCGGGAGCTCTTTAATATCTTCAATTGAAGTAAATTGTCCCGTAATCCTTATTGGTAAGTTTTGATTTTGATCTTGAACATTTCCAGCAGGTAAGTTTAAATTTTCTGATCCGATAATTTGTTGAAGGTCTTGTAACGTTAAGTTATAAGAAGACATTTTTTGCTGATCAAGCGTTAGTAAGATTTCTTTTTCCGCTCCACCCGATACCGTAACGGAAGCAACACCATCAGCTCCATCTAGAGCAGCTTTAATATCTTCTTCTGCAATTTGTTTTAAATCTTCTAGAATTTGCTCATTTTCACTTGTTAATGAGAGCTGAACAATCGGTAGATCACTTGGGTCAAAGCGCATGACTCGCGGTAGGGAAGCACCTTCAGGTAGAGCTTCGCGTGCCATGTCGATTCGCTCGCGCATATTTAACGTAGCGAAGTTCATATCGGTTCCCCACGTAAACGAAACAAGCACGAGTACGCCACCGTTTTGAGAGACAGATCGTACGCTTTCAACATTAGGCAGCGTACTCATAGAACTTTCAAGTGGTTCTGCAAGCAGGTTTTCAATTTCTTTTGGACCTGCTCCGTCATATGTAGCTGTAACGGCAGCTACGGGAAACGTTAATTCAGGAAATAAATCAACGGGCATGTTTCTTCCACTAACGCCTCCAAGAATGAGAAGAAGAACAAGAACCATTGACATGGCAACAGGGCGAAGAACGGATAGCTTAACTATTTTCATCTTGTTTTTCACTCGCTCGTTGCTTTACTTCATTGCCGTCTTGTATCTGATCTTTTCCATCAGTCACAATGACATCATCTGCTTTTAGACCATCGACAACTTGATACTGGTCGTCATTTGCAAATCCTAATGTGATAGGAGTCTTAACTGCTTTCTTCCCATTAACAATATATACATACGCTTGCTCTTCATCGTACGAGATGGCGCTGGATGGAATGACTAACGCATCTGATAAAGAATCAATTGTTACTTCTCCAGTTGCTTTCATGCCACCTTTTACTTGACTCTTTGCATTTTCAATAGGTGCTTTTACTGTGAACAGTCCAGTTTCAGGATTAGCGGTAGGAGACACGGTTGAAATTTTACTAGTAAATTCTTGTGTTACCCCGTCAAATGTAAGTTTAATTTGGTTTCCAGCTTTTAATTGTGATACTTGATAGCTGTTAACTTGAAAAGTAGCATCCACATTGGATTGATCAATGACCGTCATAAGTGGAGTACTAGGAGCGGCAATTCCATTTTCAACAGCACTGACATCCGCAATCGTTCCGCTTATTGGAGCAGTTAGACGAGTAGATGCAACAATCTGCTCAGCCTGAGCAACTGCTTGGTTTGCTTGTTGCTGTTGCTGCTTTAACTGCGGAAGCATATCAGGAGTTAATGAAATCTGTGACAGAGACTTTTGAGCTAACTTTGCTTGATTTAATGAAATTTCGAGTCCGCTTTGCACTAAATCAGAAGAGGTTACATCTCCATTTTGAGCTTCCTCTAGCAAAGATTCTGATTTGTTCATTGAAGCTTCAAGTTCCTTTTGGGCCTGTTGAATTTCTTGGGATTGATCAGGCGTAGCTTTTGCTTCTGCTTCTTTAACTGCTTTACTAATATCAGCAGCCGCTTGTCTAGCTTCATTAAGCTGTTTAGTTGCTTCGGAAGCATCTAAAGACACAAGCAAATCACCTTTTTGGACAGTATCACCTACTTTAACATGGACTTTTTCTACGTTTAAGGGGTTTGCCGTTACAATAGGGACTTGTTTTGAAGGCATCGCTACTCCCGATAGTTCAGTGGTGTTAACCAAGTCACTTTTTGAAACTTTTGCTGTTTCTACTACCGGTACGTTATCTTTCGTGTCTTCGGTAGTAATTTCTTGCGGAGCACAAGCGGCTAATAATAAAACAGTCGCAACAGCGCTAAGCTGCAAGATTTTCATGTGTGAATCACCTCGTTGGCCTAAATTTCTTCATAATAAACTACATCGTCTCAGTTTGCCTATTATCTCTTATAAAATTATGATTTTTTTTGACAAAAGTCATGCAAAAATTGACGAATACCTATCTTTTAATATACACGTATCTTCCTATTATTTCGCCTAATAAGGTGCTCATGTAAGAAAAAATCCAAACTGTTGATCTTTGATGAAAAAAAACAAATAAAAGTTTGACAAAAAAGTGAACAAATAAAAAATTTGAAACTTAATTTGATGTTTAAACGTATTAGTAGTGTGGTAAATAATTAGTGACAGATTTTAAAAATGGTTTTGCACAATAAAATAAGGATACCATTTCAATAAAAATTGTAGTATAATGCAAAATAGATATTATCTTATTTAAAGTAATTATAAAATAATATCGATTTTCATTATCAGTCATTAACTATTTACAATCGTTAACTTTTCATAAAAACAGCACGATGTTAGTATAAAGAAAAATAACTTATGGCTAAGATTTTTTGCCCATTATGACCGATTATGATAGAAGGAGTGAAGGATTAAATGGTTACATTATATACATCACCAAGTTGTACGTCTTGTCGAAAAGCGAAAGCATGGTTAGAAGAAAATGAAATTGCATATGTAGAACGAAATATCTTTTCAGAGCCTTTATCAATTGATGAAATTAAACAAATTTTACGAATGACTGAAGATGGAACAGATGAAATTATTTCAACGCGTTCTAAGACATTCCAAAAATTAGATGTTCAAGTAGACGCAATGCCTCTTCAAGATTTATATGAATTAATTCAACAAAATCCAGGCTTATTACGTCGCCCAATCATCATTGATGAAAAGCGTCTTCAAGTTGGATATAACGAAGATGAAATTCGCCGTTTCTTACCTCGTAAAGTTCGTACTTTCCAACTTCGTGAAGCTCAACGCCTTGTTAATGGTTAAATAGAACATTAGATATAATATAAAAGCCTTCATGTATAACATGAAGGCTTTCTTGCTCCTATATTAGGCTTATTGTGAGCGAAATTTATTAATTAATAGTCCGCTCGCTAAGACCAAGATGACAGTGATGACTGGAATTGATGTTTCAAGCGTATGATTATTGGCGAAGAAGCCGTGTAGGTTCTTTTCGTGTCGAATCATATTTCCTGCTGTGTAAGCTAGAATACCCGCTCCTGCATAAATAAGTAGAGGAAAACGTTCCATTAAGTATAGGATAAGCTTACTTCCCCATACAATAATAGGAATAGAAACGAAAAGACCAATAATCACCAGTAAGATATTCCCATGAGCTGCACCAGCTACGGCGATGACGTTGTCTAAGCCCATGACAAGGTCAGCAAATACAATGGTGCGAACCGCAGCGCCTAATGTAGCACTGGCCTTAATATTGGAGGATTCGTCTTCATTTGAAACGAGCAGCTTAAATGCAATGACTACTAATAAAATTCCACCAATTAGTTGTAAATAAGGAATAGTTAATAAATAAACAGCTAAAATAGTAAGTAAAATACGAACTACAACAGCTAGCCCTGTACCAAGAACGATTGCTTTGTTGCGCTGTTTCTCAGGGAGGTTTCGGCTAGCAAGGGCAATTACAATTGCATTGTCTCCACCTAGTACGATATCAATACCGATAATGAGTAGGATGGAGGTGAGTAGTTCCAAGTCCAATATACGTCGCCCCCCGATTTGTGTAACAGTTTGTACTATTACGCAGTATTGAGCCTTCAGTCGTATCATGTTAAGGTTGCACCGGCTCGCATGGTTAACAGAGTGTTTTATTTCCCTTCCATAGGATTTTATCATAGAATGGATATATGAGGTGTACAGAAAGATTCTATGCTTGTTTACGTGGAGTTAGAATACTTTACAAATTTGTAAAGTCCATGTAGTATTGCTTTAACATAAAGGAAAATAGTCCTTATTTCGTTAAGGTAATGAGAAAGAAAGACCGTATTGCCTTCACTGATTTTTCCGAAGGGAGAGATGATAATGGAAATCGAACGCATTAATGAAAATACGGTAAAATTTTTTGTCACATACGTTGATATTGAAGAACGAGGATTTGACCGAAATGAAATTTGGTTTAGCAGAGAACGAAGCGAGGAACTGTTTTGGGAGATGATGGATGAAATTCATCAAGAAGAAGAGTTCGTAGCAGAAGGTCCGCTTTGGATTCAGGTACATGCGCTTGAAAAAGGCTTAGAAGTTATTGTAACAAGAGCTCAAATTTCAAAAGATGGTCAAAAATTCGAAGTACCAGTTGGCGAAAATGATAAAATTGATATCCCTGTAGACGGAAAAGTTGAAGCGCTGTTAGATCAGCATCAAGCCAACCAAAAGAAAAAGGATGAGCTTGAAGAGGGTGTCATTGAAGATGAAGGCCTGCATTTTGTGGCTCATTTCCGTGACTTAGAAGATTTAATCATGTTAAGCCACCATCTAGAATTAGATGAGCTAATCAATCATATGTATGTGTTTGAAGGCAAATATTATTTATATGTAGAATTTACAGATGATGAAGACTTCGTCACTGAGATTGATAATATATTAAGCATTATTTTAGAGTATGGAAATGAGTCTCATTTAACTGTGCACCGTTTAATGGAATATGGAAAGCAGTTAATGAGCGATAATGCATTAGAACAATTAAAGGCTCATTTTCCGTTAAGATAAAAGTGGCCGATTTCATGTATGTGAAATCGGTCTTTATTATGAACGAACAGCATGTTCATTAGTAGGATAGGTGAATAAAATTGAAAAATCGTTTACAGCTACTTGTGTTTATTGCAGGTCTTGTTGTCGTTCTTGTTTTGACAAAAGAGTATTTGAGTGGTCAAATTATTGGGATTCTGAGCTTGCTGATTACCATTAGCGTGATCTTTATTGGATTAGTTATTTCACTTGAAAATCGTCACCCAACCCAAACGTTAACATGGCTTGTCGTTTTAGGAAGTTTTCCTGTTGTCGGCTTTTTCTTTTATCTACTGTTTGGGCGAAACATTCGAAAGAGACGATTGTTTGCAAAAAAAGCGAAGCTAGATGAGCAGGTTTTATTGAAGATGGAAAGAGATTCTTCAATCTTTGATGAGCAGGTTGAGCGCTTTGGTGAAAAACGTAAACAGTTATTAACATTAGCTACTCAGCTCGGGAAAGCTCCCGTTTCATTTGCGTCTGATACGCGAGCACTCACGAATGGTGACGAAACATTTGATGAAATACTTGAAGCTCTACAGCATGCGCGTCACCACATTCATATGGAATATTACATTGTCAGACATGATGACCTAGGACAAAAAATTAAAGATATTTTGATTGAAAAAGTACAAGAGGGTATTTATGTGCGCTTTTTGTACGACGCCGTTGGAAGTTTTAAGCTTTCTAAGCACTACATTCACGAAATGCGAGAAGCAGGCGTAGAAATGGTACCATTTTTACCTGTTCGCTTGCCGCTGTTAAACAATAAAATTAACTTTCGAAACCACCGTAAAATTGTAGTGATAGACGGAACGATTGGATTTGTCGGAGGGTTAAATATTGGGGATGAATATCTTGGTCAAAGTCGACACTTTGGCTTTTGGCGTGACACGCATCTTCAGGTTCGTGGCGAAGCGGTGCGCTCTTTACAACTAATTTTCTTACAGGACTGGTATTATATGACGGGTCAAACGCTGTTAACCCAAACCTATTTGTCACCAGACTTAATTGATGTTGATGAGGAGAGCTGCGGGGGAGTTCAAATGATTGCTGGAGGTCCGGACCGAGAATGGGAAGTTATTAAACACTTATTTTTCTCCATGATTACGTCAGCGCGAGAATCAATTTGGATTGCATCACCGTATTTTATTCCTGATGAAGATATCTTCACAGCGCTGAAAGTAGCAGCGCTTAGCGGAGTAGACGTTAGGTTACTTGTACCAAAAAAACCAGATAAAAAAATCGTTTTTCATGCTTCACGCTCTTACTTTCCAGAGTTACTAGCAGCAGGAGTGAAAGTGTATGAATACGAAAAAGGCTTCATGCACAGTAAAATTGTGATTGTGGATAAAGAAATTGCATCGATTGGTACTGCCAACATGGATATGAGAAGCTTTCATTTAAACTTTGAAGTGAATGCTTTTCTTTATAAAACAGCAAGTACTCAAAAGCTCGTTTATGAGTATATGCAGGACTTAGAGGTGTCTTCGTCACTTCATTTAGATCAATTTCAAAAGCGTCCCATCTTGCAGAGAGTTTTCGAGTCAACATCTCGATTATTATCACCTCTACTCTAAGAAAGATTGAGACATAAGTAATTCAGCCTCTACTATACCTGAACGATTGAGAGTTCATAACTTTTAATCGTTCAGGTTTTTTGGTTGATTGTGAAAACAATGTTGGAAACAGTGTGGAATGGAGCGTAGGACACTCGACTCCTGCGGGAAAGAGAGGGAAAACGGAGATCCCGCAGCGCAGCGAGGAAGCTCAGGTTCCTCCCCGCGGAAAGCGAGTGGCCGTAGCGCAATGGAACGAACGTGTTGAGACAAACTAAAGAGATGGGAACAGCTAGTGTTCGTCTTTTAGAAGCAATCATTTTGTTATGTCCCAAACTCTTTTTACAAAAAGAAGGGATTTGCTAACCTTTAACGAATATACAGTAAGAATTCAATAAGGAAGGAGTGTTAGCCATTGCTCGTTGCAAAAACAGTCCATAATCGCTTGGTTTCATTAGCCAGTGGCTTTACAGAGGCAGAGCTTCGGCGTTTGCAAAAAACGGGGTCTTTTTATTGTCCAGCTTGTAATGAATCTGTTGTGCTTCGCGTAGGAGTAAAGCGCTGTTCCCATTTTGCGCATCGAAAAAAAGAGTGTACAGTTGACCAGGAAGGAGAGAGCGATTATCACGTAACAGGAAAGCTCCAGCTGTTTCGTTGGTTACAAACTCATACCTCAGCTCAGTTAGAGCACTACTTGCCTCAAATCCAACAACGTCCAGATTTGTTTGTTGAAGTAGGAAAAGCAGCTTATGCATTTGAATTTCAGTGTGCTTCATTGTCTACTGAAGCGTTCGTTCAGCGAACAAGCGGCTATAGAACGCAAGGGTATCACCCTTTTTGGATAATGGGCGCAAATCGATTAAAACGCTTAGGTACCTCACTTTTTCGCCTATCTCCTCAAGAATGGCAGTACCTCACTCTCACCGACCAATCGCCAACTCTTTATTATTTTTCACCCTTCACAAATGAGTTAATCAAACTTGAGCATATCATTCCGTTTTCCTCCCAAATTGCTTTTGCTGAATTGAAAATTCTCACACCTAGTTCTCATACATTTTCAGAATGGCTTACTTTGCATACGTCTCCTTCTTATCATGAAGGGTGGATTCAAAAAAAGAGGAACTTCCGTACAACATACATGCTATATCCGGGCTTACAATATAAACATTTTTTAGAAAAGCTCTATACCCTTCAAATTCCACCCACTCATTTTCCTTCTGAAGCTGGTTTTCCAATTCCTTCTGCTTTTATGATTGAAACACCGGCTGTCATATGGCAAACTTGGCTATTGCTTGATATCATGCAAGTGAAAAAGGTAGGGGAAGTAGTGAATCTTAAGCAGCTATATATGCAGTTTAGCGCTCGGGTTCGCAAAAAGTTAATTAAATTACGATATGTTCCGTTCATGCAGTCTACAATTGAAAAGCCGCTGTTAGAGTACGTAGAAGTACTATGCAAGCTAAAATTCTTTTCTCCTGTTACGTATGACTCTTATCGAATCGAGAGAGGGTATACAGTTCCTATGCTCAGCTCAGATGCATTCTTAGAAGATGGGTTATTAATGAAAAAATGGTTAGACCAAGCAAAAGAAGTGACACGTTAGCAGAAAATAAGTACGCTTAAATAGAAGCACTGTTTGGGCGTACTTACAGGCTGACTAATTTTTGAAAAGCCACATACAATAAAAAAGGATTCGTCTTCTATATAGCGAAATTAGTAACAGAGACGGAGTAAAAGATGAAAGGGTGTTAATATGAGTGAACAATCCACGGTGAAAAAGCTGCCAAATCGCAGTGAAATTAAAGTAGAAGATACATGGAGATTAGAAGATATTTTTGAAACGGATGAAGCGTGGGAGCAAGAATTTCAAGCTGTTAAAGCCTTAGTTCCGGAAATGGAACAATATCGCGGCAAGCTTGGAGAATCAGCAGACATGCTTTTTAAAGCACTTCAGCAGCAAGATGAACTAACAATGCGGGTCAGCAAGCTTTATACATATGCACATATGAGGTATGACCAAGATACAACGAACTCATTCTATCAAGGATTAAATGATCGAATTAAAATGTTGTATACAGAAATTGCGAGTGCGTTATCTTACGTCACGCCTGAACTATTAGCAGTAGATGAGGAAACGCTAAAACAATATTTAAAAGATAGCAAGGATTTACAGCTATATGCACATGCGCTGGATGAAATGAATCGTGAGCGTCCTCATATCCTTTCTGAGAGTGAAGAAGCTATTCTAGCACAGGCATCTGAAGCGCTAGGAGCATCAAGTAATACGTTCGGTATGCTGAATAATGCTGATTTAGAGTTTCCATCCATTAAAGATGAAAACGGGGAAGAAGTGGAGATTACCCACGGTCGTTATATTCGGTTTTTAGAAAGCAGTGATCGACGCGTTAGAGAAGAAGCGTTTAAAGCCGTCTATGATACGTATGGAAAGTTTAAAAATACATTTGCGAGTACTCTTAGCGGAACGGTTAAAAAAGATAACTTTAGCGCTAAGGTCCGTAACTACGAATCAGCTCGCCATGCAGCTCTAAGCGCAAACAATATTCCAGAAGAGGTATATGATAATTTAGTTGCAACGGTAAACGAATATCTGCCTCTATTACAGCGCTATATTGACCTACGAAAGAAAGTGTTAGGTGTTGATGAGCTTCACATGTATGATCTGTATACACCGCTTGTGCAAGACGTCAAAATGGAAATACCATATAGCGAAGCAAAAGATTATTTATTAAAAGGTTTGGCGCCGCTTGGAGAAGAGTACATTTCCATTTTAAAAGAAGGATTTGAAAATCGCTGGGTTGATGTGCACGAAAACAAAGGAAAGCGAAGCGGTGCTTATTCTTCTGGAACATATGGAACAAATCCATATATCTTAATGAACTGGCAGGACAATGTGAACAATCTTTTCACATTAGCTCATGAGTTTGGTCACTCAGTGCACAGTTACTATACGCGTAAAGAACAGCCTTACCCATACGGTGATTATTCAATCTTTGTCGCTGAAGTCGCATCTACGTGTAACGAAGCTCTATTAAATGATTATTTATTGAAAACAATCGATGATGAAAAGAAACGATTATACTTATTAAATCATTATTTAGAAGGCTTCCGCGGTACCGTGTTCCGTCAAACGATGTTTGCTGAATTTGAGCATGAAATTCACGTTCGGGCTCAAAATGGTGAACCGCTAACACCAGAGCTGCTAACAAAGTTATACTATGATTTAAATAAAAAGTACTTTGGTGATAATTTAGTCATTGATGAAGAGATTGGCTTAGAGTGGGCAAGAATTCCACATTTCTACTATAATTATTATGTGTATCAATACGCAACAGGCTTCAGCGCAGCTGCAGCGCTAAGTAAGCAAATTCTTGAAGAAGGAGACGCGGCTGTTGAGCGTTACCTTGGCTTCTTAAAAGCTGGAAGCTCTGATTATCCAATCGAAGTGCTAAAACGCGCAGGAGTGGATATGACAACTGCTGAACCAATCAAAGAAGCATTAGAAGTGTTTAAAGAAAAGCTTGAAGAGATGGAACGTTTGTTAGAGAAAAACTAAGTTTAAATAAACAAAGCTTTGCGCATCCGCAAAGCTTTGTTTATTTAAATCCTCGAAATCGATTAAATGAATTAAGAAGCATAATAGTAATGAACAGAGATAGAAGTAAAAGAGGAGCAGCAATCACAAGCGGTGCAAGCTTCATTAACGACAGTAGATAAAAGACAAAGGAAAAACAGAGAATTGCAATGCTGATGATCACTCCGATGAGCTTCATGTTTGGTCACCTCGCTTGCTTGTCATGCTTGAACTATATGAATCGAGGCACCAAAATATACTTTTTTAAAAAAAAATCATGAAAATATCAAAAAAGGGTTGTCAAAACTCGACATAATTTGCTATAGTAATAATCGTGAAGTTTATCACAAAACAAACATATACCCCTTTGTTTGACCGTGAAAAATTTCTCCCATCCCCTTGTTGTCTTAGGACAAACAAAAAAGACTTGGCATTTGCCAAGTCTTTTTTGTATTTTAACATCCTTTTTCTAAGCTTCTCCAAAACGTACCGTATTTCACTGGAACTTGTTCTACAAGGCGCTGAAGCTGAAGTTTTTTCAGTTCTCGCTCAGCTTGCTCAATGGATATATCGTAAACAACGGCTACTTCTTTTGCTGCGACAAATTGAAAATAAGCTAAAAACGATCGCAGAGGTGGAAGCGGATGAGGATTGATTTCTTCTTCTTCTAACATTTCATAAATGATGTGTACGTACGTTTCATATGAATAATGCCCAGAAATCTTAATTCCTTCTTCTTCAACTTTTTCATTGAAAAACACAAGGGTCGGAATATCGGTTATGTCCATTTCTGATGTAATCTTTAAATCGCATTGAAATGCTTTTGTAGCATGCTCAGCGTGTAAGTCTCGCACAAATTCTTCGACATCAAGTCCGATTTCTTCTGCACACTTGACAAGCACATCTTCTTTTTCAACGTTTTGTTTCTCTAAAAATAATGCTTCGCGAAGTTTTCGTAAAAAGCGAATGCCTTGCTTTTTTCCCTGTAAACCCGCAGCTTTAATTGCAATCGATGCTGCAAATGGTGTTGAAATTGGATTCTCAAGCCAAAGATTACCGTCACAAGACATGCCGGATCGACAAGCAGTTTGCTCCCATGTCTTGGCCATATCTTCAAACTTCTTTTTTGTACCAATGTTTAGCTTCTGCAAATTACTGGTTAAAACATGCTTAAGAGTAATCCAATTTCCATACTCAATCTGCAATTTTTTCAAGATAGGCTCTAGTGCCCAGCATTCCGGACAAAGTGGATCAACAAATACGTAAATTTCCAGTGGCTTCTGATTAGAACCCTGACAAAGGTGTCGCAATGATTGATGTTCGCTGTGTAAATTCTTCAATGTGAAAATCCTTTCTCATCGTTCTGTTCGTGTGAATTAACCATATGTTGAGCAGTCAGAATGAGCCGGTGATAAAGTTCATCTCGTAACGGACCTTCTAATCCAATTTCATCCATTGCCTCATGCATACAATGAAGCCATGCTTTTGCGCGAGCTGGCGTAATTTCAAAAGGCGAATGTCTTGCACGTAACATAGGGTGTCCATGTTCTTCTGTATATAAAGCCGGCCCGCCTAAATATTGTGTTAAAAATTGTTTTTGCTTTCGTGTTGTTTCCGTTAAATCTATTGGAAAGATAGGGGCTAAATCTGGATGACTAGCTACCCTGTTATAAAAAGCATCAACAAGTTTGGAAATCGTATGTTCACCGCCCAATAGTTCGTAGGGAGATTTGACTTTTTCTTTCATGTTGATAACTCCTTTATCCTAGAAATGTACTCCATCAAGTGTGGTGGAGTAGTACCATCGTTTTTCTTAATTTTAGCAGTGTACCTTATTTATCTCAAACTATCCGCTTCAAACAGAAAAGGTGATAGGGTAGCTAGATAAAGAAATAAGTGAAAAAATAGCAGGGTTTATAGAAAAAACTTTCCGTCACATACCCTTTCCGAAAATGATGAGTTATTTTCTACGCATTATAGGTAGACGTAATTTTAGCAACATAATTTTGTGTTTCTTTAAAAGGAGGGATACCACCGTATTTATCGACGTTTCCTGGCCCGGCATTATAAGCAGCAAGAGCAAGCTTAACGTTCCCGTTATATTTATCGAGCATTTGTCGTAAATACTTTGCGCCTCCTAAAATGTTCTCGCGTGGGTTAAGGGCATTTTGAACGCCAAGGTAGTTAGCCGTTGCGGGCATGAGCTGCATTAATCCTAGTGCCCCTGCATAGCTTTTGGCGTTAGGGTTAAAATTAGATTCTTGTTTAATCACAGCTGAAATTAACTTAGGGTCTAAATCATATTTCGAAGCCGCTTCATTAATCAGATCATCAAAGCGTGAGCCAATGATTGTTGATGTAGGCGAACTGCTTTTTTGAACCGATGTATTCAAATAAGGAGCCGCATTGGTTTGTAAGGGCAGCGCATTAGATCTAGAAGTGAGCTGAGCTGTTTGCTCATTAGCGTTTTTCTCTTCAGATATATATTGTGCCAAAATGTTTGCAAATATCGACGGAGTTAAAAGTGTTGCAGGTGAAGCTGTCGGTCGATTTGCCGTAAATGTTTGCAAGGTCTGTAGCTGTAACCACGTTTGATAAGCTTGAACATCCATTGATTTATTCCTCACTTAATAATTGATATTTGCGATCATAAAAACGTTTGATTTTATTCGCTGTGTTACGCTTAGGGATACTAAAGTCTTGAAGTAAGCTCTCGAATGCAAGAAGTCCTTGTGTTTCATCTTGAACTTCATACTCAATTTCTACATCATCAGTATCCAAATAAAAGCTATGGTCAAATACAAGTAAACCGCTTTTGTATTCAATTTCTGCTCGGTATGTTTTAAGTGTGCCAAAGTAAGCTAAGCGTGATGAAGATATGCCAAGTCTTTGGAGAGCTGCTGTCATTTCAGTTGGAAAATTCTTTGTTTCAGTCATTAGTTCTTGTGCTTCAGATTCTGTAAGATCTATGTGCGTTTCCAATAAGCCATGCTCATGGGGCTGTTTTAAAGTTAAAACAAACTTTCCATTTTTGTTTCGAATTCGTAAAGCTGCCCCTGCGCTTTTTAGCTGAAAGTCATTTGTATCAAAGTAATGATTTTCCTGCATGATAAAGTCGCGATCCGTTAGTTGGAAATAAGCTAGTAACTTTTTAAATTCATTCTTATTTACTAAGTTTTTAAATTCAATTTCAATTTCTTGTTTCATGCTACATAAGCTCCTTTATGCTGTATCTGTAAGGATGTATAATAAGGTGTTTTATAATGTTTAGCATAGGTATGTTCCTCTTTATGAGATGCAAAACAGATGCATCACTGTCATAAGATTTCATTTATAATCTATCATAAAATGGTTAATTTGTATCGTTAATATCTCGAATCGATAGGCGTTCTGTAAAAGGGATGGAACAGAAAGTAATAGAAAACCCGAATAGATTTCGTTTCGCTTTATTAAACCACGTTTGAATGTGTTAAAATAAGAACGAATTGTATAGTTGGAAGGAGTATATATATGCAAAATCGAATCGAAATCACAACCTGTGTGATGAAGAAAGATGAACTACATTTAAAGGCAGAGGCTATTGAACAACAAATCGAGCAGATTGAAGATATGAAGCAAGTGCTTGCTGATTCTGACAATATGTCATTTGTATACATTGTGGAAGTCAACGAGCAGTTTATGTATGTTGGACTAAGTGACAATATGTGGCCACATTTAAAGAACGTTTTACAAGATGATAAAAAGGTGTTCTTAGAAGTTAATAAGCAAGTCGTTGAGCTAACGGCTATGAAAGAAGAGTTAACAGACTTAATCAGCAACATTGAAGGAAATGTAAACTACGGAGATGATATGGTAGCAAGAGTAGAAGAAATTTTCTTAGATAAAAAAAGCAGATAACAAGGTGAGGGGGATAGCAATGGTAAGGCATTGGGACTTATTTTTAGCACCGTATAAACAAGCGGTAGAAGAACTTAAAGTAAAGTTAAAAGGCATGCGCTCTCAATACGATATGAGATCTACGCACTCTCCAATTGAGTTTGTGACGGGCCGAGTGAAACCCATTGCTAGTATTTTAGATAAAGCGGCAAGAAAAAACATTTCTTTAGAGCGTTTAGAGGAAGAGATGCAGGACATTGCAGGTCTGCGCATGATGTGTCAATTCACAGATGATATTAAAGCAGTAGTTGAAATTCTGAGGCAGCGCACGGACTTTAAAGTAGTAGAAGAGCGAGACTATATTACTCATCAAAAAGAAAGTGGATATCGCTCCTATCATATGGTGATTTGCTATCCTGTTCAGACCATACACGGAGAAAAGCAAATTTTAGCAGAAATCCAAATTCGTACGTTAGCGATGAATTTTTGGGCCACGATTGAACATTCTTTAAACTATAAATACAGTGGCAATTTCCCTCAAGAGATAAAAGAACGACTTCAGCGAGCATCAGAAGCAGCTTTTCAACTAGATGAAGAGATGTCAAAGATTCGAGGGGAAATACAAGAAGCTCAGGTTTTCTTTTCGCGTAAAAAAGAAGTAGAGAATACAGAAAATGAATAAAGAATAAAAAGTCAAATCAGGTTTTTCAACACAGATAGGGGGGAAGAAGGTGAGTAATATCAAGTTTGCTATTACGTCCAGGGGCGATCGAGTTTCAAATACATTAATGGAAAGAATGAAAACATACTTATTAGATTTTCACTTAGAGCACGACGAAGATGAACCAGACATTGTCATTTCAGTGGGTGGAGACGGCACGCTATTGTATGCTTTTCACCATTATCAGCACCGGTTAGACAAAACGGCTTTTGTTGGAGTACATACAGGACATTTAGGCTTTTATGCAGACTGGACACCGGATGAAATTGAGAAGTTAGTCATTGCTATTGCGAAAACACCTTATCAAGTTGTTGAATATCCGCTACTTGAAGTTATTATTCGTTACACAACCGGAGAAAAGGAAGCTCGTTCTTTGGCGCTCAATGAGTGCACGGTCAAAAGTGTTGAAGGCTCACTTGTGATGGATGTTGAAATTAAGGGACAGCAGTTTGAAACATTCCGAGGCGATGGATTATGTATATCAACTCCATCGGGAAGTACGGCTTACAATAAGTCCCTTGGAGGTGCTATTTTACATCCGTCACTGCATGCGATTCAGATTGCTGAAATGGCATCTATTAATAATCGTGTGTTTCGTACAATTGGATCTCCGCTCGTGTTACCAGGGCATCATACGGCTTTATTAAAGCCTGTTAATTACGCAGATTTTCAAATCACCATCGATCATTTAACGTTGTTACATCAAAATGTTAAGTCTATTCAGTGTCGAGTTGCGAATGAAAAGATTCGTTTCGCGCGCTTCCGAGCTTTTCCGTTTTGGCAGCGAGTAAGAGATTCATTTGTATCTGATTAAGTGGAGAGATATGATATGCACAAGCTATTTACATTAAGTTGGCACGTAACAGATTCATTTAGCGGTTCTTTATTACGCGACTTTCTAAAAAGGCATCATATATCTCGAGCAGCATTAACGGATATCAAGTTTAAGGGTGGTTGTATTGAAGTAAATGGTGAGAAAGTAAATGTTCGACATATACTCACTATCGGAGACTTTGTGAAAGTGACGTTTCCACCTGAATATCCAAGTGAAAATCTTCATAAATCACCTCTACCGTTAGATGTGATTTATGAAGATGACTACTTGCTAGTCATTAATAAATCCGCTGGTATGCCTAGTATTCCAACGCGAGAGCACCTGAATGATTCGCTAAGCAATGCGCTGCTGTTTTACTATGAGCAAAACGGTATTGCTTCTACGGTTCACTTAGTGAATAGACTCGATCGCGATACTTCAGGTTTATTAGTAGTTGCTAAATACCGCCATGTTCATTTCTTATTTTCTCAAGCTCAAGAGCAAAGAGCGATTAAGCGTACATATCGTGCGCTTGTTCATGGAACTCTTTCAAAAAAAGAGGGAGTAATTGACGCCCCAATTGGAAGAAAGAACGATAGTATTATTGAAAGAATGGTACGCTCAGACGGTCAGCATGCCGTTACGCATTACAAAGTGATACAAGAATACGATGGGTTCTCTGAAGTAGACTTGAAGCTGGATACAGGGCGTACGCATCAGATTCGCGTTCATATGGAGTATTTGGGAAGTCCTTTACTAGGTGACTCTCTATACGGTGGGAACAGAGAGAAGATAAGCAGACAGGCGCTACATAGCTATAAGCTCACGTTCTTTCACCCTATTTTGCAACGTGAACTGGCATTTCAATCACCGCTTCCTGAGGATATGCAGCGTTTAGTTCAACAAAACAGAGGGTAAATACGATAAGAGCACTACTCGCGAGTAGTGCTCTTATGCTATTCTTTAAACTTTTCAGCCACATAAGGCATGGAAGAGGGAACAGAAACAAGCTCTTTTTCAGGGTAGCGAAACGCAGTTAATTTGCCACCAAATACTGCTCCTGTATCAATGTTGATTGTATTGTTACGTAGCTTAGGAGATTTAATCGGTGTGTGCCCGTAAACAATCAATGGTGTCCCATTGTAGTGTTTAGCCCAGTCATTGCGCACAGGTGAACCATCTGGGTGTGTTTCTCCAGTAATGTCTCCATATAAAACGAATGTTTTTACTTTTTTGTCGTTTCGTCCGATATAGTCTGCCCGAATTCCAGCGTGTGCAATAACAAGCTGTTCTTGTTTTAAGTGAACATAAAGAGGGGCATTCTCATAAAGTTCCATGAACTTATGTTTGATTTCTTGCTGCTGTGCTTGGGAGAGGTCATTATATTCAGCTACGGTTGTTTCTAACCCATGCTTAATTTGGACCTTATTTCCTTTGAAAAATCGATAAAGCTTATTGCAGTGGTTTCCAGGACAGTAATACGCTTTTTTTTGTTTGACGACAAGATTCCAAACAAGCTCGATTACTTTTAAGGAGTGAGGTCCTCGGTCCATCAAGTCTCCTACAAAGGCTAAATGCCTCTTTTCTGGATGGATAGGGTAGGTAGAGGTCCAGCTATAGCCCAGTTTAGTTGTTAATTCTACAAGCTCATCGTAGCAGCCATGAATATCTCCAATTATGTCTAGCTTCACATTTCTTCACGCTCTTTTCCAATGAATTTCGTATCGTTTGAAAAATAAACCTTTTAGGGTGTAGAAATTTCATTCTATATTGTGCAAACTATCGATAAGATTTATCACATAATAATTAGATAAACAGAAGTTTTTAAAATTTTACTACGAGTTATGAGTTGAAATCTAGTTCATTTCATAATAAAGTAAGAGAAGTTTTGTTCTGAGAGGAGGAAATGTTTATGACTGAATCAATGGAAAGAGAAGAGCAAAAGAGACTTCAGGAGCAATTAATTAACTTGCTCAAAGAAAATGAAATTGATGCGTTTCGAGAAGAATTTCTAGATATGCACCCATATGATCAAGGCCAGTTTTTTGAAGAGCTAGACGAAGATTTGCGATTTGCGCTCTATGAAATGCTTTCACCAGAAGAAATGGCTAATATTTTCGAACAAGTAGAAGTACCGGAAGAAGACTATCAAGATTTACTTTCAGAGATGCATCCAATGTTTGCTGCTGATATGCTAGCTGAGATGTCAACGGATGACGCCGTTGACGTTTTAAACGAACTAGATAAAGAGCAAGTAGCGAGCTATTTAACCATTATGGATGAAGAAGCAGCGGATGAAATTAAAGAACTGCTTCACTATGAAGAGTACACGGCCGGTAGTATCATGACCACAGAATTTATCGCTATTAAAGCAAACCAAACGGTTCGCTCTGCGATGCAAATTTTAAGGAGAGAAGCTCCCGGAGCTGAAACGATTTATTATACGTTTGTTGTGGACGAACAAAAGCATTTGGTAGGCGTTATTTCGTTAAGAGACTTAATTGTTGCAGATGAAGAAACGATGATTAGTGATGTTATGAGTGAACGTGTTGTAGCGGTTTCTGTTGCGGAAGACCAAGAAGAAGTTGCTCGAATTATGAGGGACTATAATTTCCTGGCATTACCGGTAGTAGACTTTCAGCAGCACCTTCTCGGAATCATTACCGTCGATGATGTAATTGATGTAATGGACGAAGAAGCATCTGACGATTATTCCAAACTTGCGGGTATTAGCGACGTGGACGATACGGCGGGGAACAGTCCGTTCGGCGCAGCTAAAAAGCGATTGCCTTGGCTGATTATTCTTCTGTTCTTAGGGATGATGACGGCAAGCTTAATTGGCCGCTTTGAAGACACATTAAACCAAGTAGCCATCTTAGCAATCTTTATTCCTCTGATTGGTGGGATGGCTGGAAACACGGGTACTCAAGCATTAGCGGTAGCTGTTCGTGGTATCGCAACAGGGGAAATTCAGGAAGAAGGAAAGCTAAAGCTACTCGTTCGAGAAGCTTTAACAGGTGTCATTACAGGAGGTTCCTGTGGTATTGCCGTAACGCTAGTTGTATATGTATGGCAAGGTGATTTTATTCTTGGAGCGTTAGTTGGTATTTCTGTATTTGCTACGCTGATTGTTGCAACGTTAACAGGCGCATTTATTCCGCTATTTATGCATCGTTTGAAGATTGACCCTGCGGTAGCATCTGGACCGTTTATTACGACGATTAATGATCTTATTAGTATTTTAATTTATTTCGGATTAGCGACAACTTTTATGAGTTATTTAAAATAGAGTTGTTGACAGATTGAGCATTCCCTTTTATGCTTGACATTTAAATTTAACACTAGCTTAATATACATTTATTATACTAAGCAAGTGAAGGAAAAGGAGGGAAAAGTAGATGGAACATCATGCATCCGTGACCTCTCTTGTCATCGTAATTACGGTCGCTTTTTTAACACC
This sequence comes from Bacillus sp. VT 712, assembly GCF_001614195.1. NCBI lineage: Bacteria > Bacillati > Bacillota > Bacilli > Caryophanales > Bacillaceae > Bacillus > Bacillus sp. VT 712. Next base: position 74,238 of record NZ_LWBK01000012.1, read on the forward strand.
AATTCTACTTCATCGCTTTAAACTCAACGTTATCCCTGTCGTAGTAGCTGAAATTATTATGGGGTTAATTATCGGGAAAAGTGGATTTGATTTAGTTCAACAAGATATGTGGTTAGAGACGTTGTCTACCCTCGGATTTATCTTTTTAATGTTTTTAAGCGGGCTAGAAATTGATTTTTCTGCATTTGCAGGTGGACAAAAAAAGGAAAAGACGAAATCTGGTAAAACGATTCCGAACTCGTTTGCTGTATCAACCATTGTATTTCTTGCTATTTTTGCTGTTTCCTTGTTATTATCCTATATTTTTGTCTGGACAGGATTTATTGACAATGCGTTTCTAATGACGCTTATTATTTCAACCATTTCACTTGGAGTTGTTGTTCCAACCTTAAAGGATGCCCAAATTATGAAAAAGTCCATTGGGCAAACAATCCTACTAATTGCTGTTATTGCAGACCTTGTGACGATGATTCTTCTTGCTGTTTTTGCATCAATTTATGCAGAATCGGGAGGAGGAAACACATGGCTACTGCTTATTCTATTTGCTGCCGGTGTTCTATTCTACTTTATCGGTAAGCAGTTTAAGCATCGTTCCTTCCTTGAAACGATGTCTAAAGGAACGGTTCAGATTGATACGCGAGCAGTATTTGCGCTTATTATTATCCTAGTGGGACTTTCTGAATCAATTGGAGCGGAAAATATCTTAGGAGCGTTTTTAGCCGGCGTACTTGTATCACTGCTTGCTCCAGATAAGAATCTTGTGCATAAACTAGATTCCTTCGGATATGGCTTTTTAATCCCTATCTTTTTCGTAATGGTTGGGGTAGACCTTGATGTTTGGTCGCTGTTTGGAGATTCAAAAGTACTTATTCTAATGCCTTTATTGCTTTTAGCTTTATTGTTATCAAAGCTATTACCAGTAATGATTATGCGCATTTGGTACGATACAAAAACAGTGTTAGCATCAGGCTTTTTATTAACATCAACGCTTTCACTTGTTATTGCAGCAGCTACGGTTGGTGAAAATATTGGTGTCATTGATTCACAGATGTCAGGAGCCCTCATTCTAGTAGCGGTTATCACGTGTATTATTACGCCAATCGTCTTTAGAAAGCTGTTTCCAAAGCCAGAGATCAATGAGAAGAAACTTAAGATTAACATGCTTGGTGCGAATCAATTTACCCTACCAGTAATTCGTGATCTTGATTTAAATATGTATGACGTAACGATTTATCATACGTCGAATGAAAAGTTGGATAACCGTACGTCTGACTCTGTTTTTAATATTAATGATATTGAATCTTATGATGTAGAATATCTACAAAAACAAGGTATTTTAGATACGGATGTACTCGTTGTTACAACAGGAGAAGAAGAGCGCAATACATCGATTGCGTTAGCTGCCAAAGAATATGGGACAGGTCGAGTCATTGCGCGTGTTGAAACGCCAGAGCTCGATGAAAAGCTAAAAGCAAACCAAGTGGAAGTCTTCTCCGTACTATTGTCAACAACAGCACTATTAAAAGCGTTAATTGAGTCACCGACGGTTTTAAATATCTTAACAAACCAAGAGTCGGCTCTTTATCAAATCAATATGCGTAACCCAAAATACCAAGGGGTAGAACTTCGTAAATTCCCATTTACGGGTGATGTCATCTTTGTTCGTATCTTTAGAGGTAAAGACTCCATCGTTCCTCACGGTGATACGGAACTAGCGTTAGATGACCGGCTGATTGTAACGGGATCGCGCTCATATGTAAACGAGCTGAAAATGCTGTTGGAATATAAAATTCGTTAGTGAAATAAGACTTAGATGGAAGTAACCTAGTCAATAATTTATCCGAACAATTAAGAGGTAACTCTCAATTGTTCGGATTTTTTGATTCGGAAACCACGTTTAAAGAAAAGTGAAATGGAGCATAAGATACGTGACTCCTGCGCGAACGATAGGAAAGACTGAGACCCAGTAGCGCAGTGAGAAGGATTTAGCTTCCTCTTTTCAGAAGCAAGCACTTCACCAAGCTTCAGTCTCTTTGTCTATATAAATGATAGCTTTTTTTGCTCTTTCTATGTTATACTTATATTAATACCAGGTACTAATAACTTGTAATAAGTAGGAGGATATTAAAAGATGTTAAAAAGCTTATCCTTAGAGAATCGCACATTTGTTGTCATGGGAGTAGCAAATAAACGAAGCATTGCATGGGGTATTGCTCGCTCACTGCACGAAGCAGGCGCACGTTTAGTATTTACATATGCGGGAGAACGCTTAGAGAAGAACGTTCGCGATCTTGCAGCTTCATTAGAGCGTGAAGATACGCTTGTATTACCTTGTGACGTAACGCAAGATGAAGATATTAAAGCATGTTTCACAAAAATTAAAGAAGAAGTAGGCCATATTCACGGCGTAGCACATTGTATCGCGTTTGCAAATCGCGAAGATTTAGACGGTAATTTTGTAGATACATCTCGAGATGGTTTCCTTTTAGCTCACAATATCAGCTCATATTCACTTACGGCTGTTGCTCGTGAAGCAAAAGAACTAATGACAGAAGGCGGAAGCATCGTAACACTAACTTATCTAGGTGGAGAGCGCGTTGTTCAGAACTATAACGTAATGGGCGTAGCCAAAGCTTCTTTAGATGCTAGCGTAAGATACTTAGCTTCAGACTTAGGTCAGCACGGTATTCGTGTTAACTCAATTTCTGCAGGACCAATTCGTACGTTATCTGCAAAAGGAATTAGCGACTTTAACTCAATTTTAAAACAAATTGAAGAGCGTGCACCGCTTCGTCGCACAACGACTCCAGAAGAAGTTGGCGATACGGCAACATTCTTATTCAGTGATTTATCACGTGGAATTACAGGTGAAAACCTACACGTGGATTCTGGTTTCCATATTATCGGACGTTAATCGTTCTTGTAAGAGCGCTACGGCATGTAGCGCTCTTTTTTTGTGTCGTTATAAAAAAAGAAACAAGTTTTCTAACAAGCAAGCATACATTTTTAAGAGAACGATAACAAGCAATGGGAGGTATGCTTCATGACTGACTCTCGCTCAAGGTCCGAAGACAACGAGCCTTTAATGTACATTGTGCAGCCGAACCAAGCACAAACAACAAGATCTATGCAATATTTTTATAGCTCGAAGCAAAATGAAAAAGAGCAGGAGCCCTTAAAAGAAGAACCAACTTTCTCACCAATTGAAGACGTAAAGTCACAGGAAGTTAAACCTGAGAAAGCTGGGTTACCTGCAAATGTTCATAAACAGAAAGAGCAAAAAAAACCAAATAAAGCATTTCAATATATGAACATTAGTGAAAAACTTAATTTTCTATGTGGGTTTCCAAAACATATGTCGCAGCCAATTTGTGAAATAAGTGTAGAAGGAAATTCGTTTATCGGAACAATTGTGGAATTTGTAGACGGTGAAGTATCAATTTTAGCTCCTCCACATGATAAGCCGAATCGGGTGCCTGTCAAAGATATCGTAACGATTTCAATTGTTAAGATTTAAAGAAGTAAAAAGCTAACAAATGAATTTTTCTTGTTAGCTTTTTTCAGTAAAGGTGGGTTTAAAATGACCTGGATTTATTTATTTTTATTCGTTTTTGCTACGTTTCGCCTCACAAGGCTGATTGTATTTGATAAGATTACAGGATTTATTCGTAAGCCGTTTCATGAAATGGTTACAGAGCCTGATGAACAAGGAAATGAGATTACTTACTTAACGGTAAAAGGAAAAGGGCTTAGAAAGTGGATTGGAGAACTCTTAAGCTGCTATTGGTGTACGGGCATGTGGTGTGCAATTGCAATTTATGCAGGCTATACGTTTTTTCCGCAGATTGCAATTCCTGCAATTATTGTTTTAGCGATTGCCGGGTGTGCAGGGATTGTTGAATCATTTATGAAATAAATGGACGGGCATAGAAAAAACAATCGACTTACAGCCGATTGTTTTTTTATTCTTCTGTTGGAAGAGTAAGCACGATTTTATTGAGGAAAGGAATGCCTTGCTTCCACTCCTCACTGTAAAAATATCCTTCTACAATGACAAAAGATGAGTTTAATTCTTTTGGAATGAGAAGCTGAAACGATTCAAAACGCATTGGCTGATTGGGTGCTAGCTGGGCAGAACGAGTGGGCCTGATCCAGTATTCGCCATCTTGCTTTATTTTTTCTCGCCATTTTGGGTGGGCATACTGCCATTGAAGCGCTGATGAGGGAATGGTGGAATCTTCAATTTCCTTTTCATCAATAACCTTTCCCGTTAGCGATACATTCTCATGAGGCTTCACTTTTAAGCAGATAATTGGTGAGACAAGCGATTTGCTTGTTTGATTTGTAACCACAGCGTTTCCAAGAATCATCATTTCTTCCTCATCTGGAGTTGGTAACAAGACAGAGTGTTGAAAATAACTGATGATGTCAGTTGCTTGAAAGCGATCAACTTCTACTTTAACTTGCTTTTCAACTATTTTTTCAACAGGCTTTTCAATGATTTTTTCAATCACTTTCTCTTCAATAATCGGCTGTTTACGAGAAATTCTCTCTTTGAGCGATTCAATGATAATGGCTTGTTCGGAGTGCTCATTTTTAAGCTGATACAGCTCTTTTTCAAGTTCTTCTAATTCCGTGTCTTTATCATTGATTGAATAGGCTTCGGCATGTTTGTTCTTCCAAAATAAAGAGTTTTCTTTCTCGCGATCTAATGCTCTCTCAAGCTGTCTAATTTGGTTTTCATAGTTTTTTAGTTCGGATTTATAGTGAATGAGCTTTTGACGCATCAGCATGGAATCATCTTTAGGTGAAGGGGACATCATTTAATCTCCTTTCGTAACGTAGCTATCAATATTACATATGTATGCGAAGTAATAACTATCAATGAAAAAAGAGGAGAAAAATTCTCCTCTGATTATGCATTGACTTATTCGAATTCGTATTCTCCGCCGTGATAATCATCGTGATCATGGTCGTGACAGTGATGGTGGTGATGTCTACCTGGGAAGATGTCATCGCATGTTGGTGGATTGTAAACTGGGCCACATCCTAATTTGTCTAAAATTTCAGGGCGAGGGTAGCAGTAGCTTCCTTCAACTTCGATTTTTACATCTCTTTCCATTTGAACGCTTAAGCAAATAAATAGTTCTAAGTCTACGCCTTCAAATTCATTGTCGTCACTGCAAAGTACATTTCCAATACCATCAAAGTTGTCTAAATGTACAACTGGGTACGTTCCTTCTGGTGCACATAGATAGAATGTTTGCACTGTTGACCAAGTGTACGTATCATCAGATAACGCACAAGGTGGTACACCTGTAGTGTTACAGAAGTTTGTAACGTTTGTTAACTTTACGCGGTAGAATCCACTGATTGATAAGCGTACTTCTTGAAGTTTTACAAACTCACCGTCTGGTAATACGATTTTGCGCGTACGACGTTTGCCGAAAGGTGCAAATTCAATTACTGAGTTGATTGCATCGTCATCGGAAAGGTCGATTGGATTACCTTCCTCATCTGTTAAAACTGCTTGAACTTCTGCTGTTGGACCATATGTTGCACAAATTGGATCAATTGAACCTGGAAAATCAATTTGATCTGGAATAAATGATCTGTTTTGTGTTACCTCACGTTTCACCCAATCATATACTTTAGGAACGCGAATACATAATGACTCTAAATGTTCTCCCATTCTTTTTACCTCCTAATCGTAATTGTCCTTCCTTTATGCTGTTCGTTAACTAGGTATCGGACTACTATAGTGTATGAATGACCCGGTTTTGTGTGACCGTGACAAAAGCGGAATTTAGAAAAGTTCGCTTTATGCATAAAATTTGAAGGAAATAATAAACTCACTTACAGCATATTCATATTAAGAAAATGTGTTATTCATCTAGAAAGAAATTTTATGAGTAACTAGCTGACATGGAGGAGTGAAGCGCTGTGGCTGAAGTAAAAGTAAGAGAATATATTGCAAGTTTAAAAGCTGAATTAGAGTTCTATAAGGAAGAATATCAAAAATATAAGAGTGAAGAGCTAAATTACGAAGAACTTCGGGAAGACTTAGAGAGTTATAAAGAGAAAAATAAAAAGCTAGTTGAAGAAATTGATTGGTTAAAAGCAATGATCAACGAACAAAAAGAGCAGGAGAAAAAAGCGCAGTCAAAGATAGAAGCAAAAGAAGCTGTAAAGCCAAAAGAACCTGCAAAACAGAAGGAAGTTGTAAATGCACACCCATCATTTGATAAAACGATTGATCAAGGGCTCAGTGAACTTCAGCAAAAGCTAAGTGGCGTTCAAAGGCATAAGATGAGGCAGCAGTCGGCGAGCCGTGAGCGTGAAATTAGCAATCAGGACTTGTTTTTAAAGCTGCAGCGTAAAATGGACAAATAATACTGAACTTCTTGCTGGAAACTGAATATAATGTCATAGATTGCATTTTGTGAAAAGGAGGGACCATAGGATGTATTATAATCAAAATCAAGCATACCCTCACCTGCACCCTCATTACTATCAGCAGCCGGTGATGAAAAAAGCAGTAAAATATCCTTCAAAGCCTGTACAAAAGCCAATGCCAAAGCAAGGTGGCTGTGGCTGCGGAGCTAAATTACCGAAGCGTTAAGTCATTAGTGCTGCCTATCTTGGCAGTACTTTTTTTCTTTCTATACATAGTATAGAAGGAGGTGAATGCCATGGCAGATTTTTTTGAGCAATTAGAGAAGTTTTTTGAAGAGCAAATTATTGGTTCTCATGAAAAGAAGATGGATGAAGTAGAAAAGTTATCTCACCAGTTTGAAAAGCACGAGCGTCAATTACAAAAGCAAGAAAAGCAAATTGATGATTTGTATAATGATGACCCATTTGGACAATGAAAATATTTCTTGACCAAAAGCCCATACCAATCCATTCCGCTTCACATATTGTATAGAGAAGAAGGACAGAGGGGGTGTAATTATGGGCTTTGGATACAGCGGATATGGCTGTGGCTACGGTGGTGGTTACGGCGGTGGTTTTGCGTTAATCGTAGTACTATTTATTTTATTAGTTATCATTGGTTGTGCTTGTTACAACTAATCCCTTCTACTGAATATAGTAAAGAAGAGTACGAGTGAACGTTCACTCGTACTTTGTTTTGATAGTGTACCTCACAAACCGTCGATTGAAAGTGGTCACCATCTGGGCAGCTGCTGCATACGATAGAGTATTCCGTACAGAACCGCTTCTTCTCACACAATATGGCGGCTAGAGGCAATTTGGTTTCATAAGCTTTATATGCCAAAGGAGGCAATGTAAATGGATAACAATATGTTTAAGAATATTGAAAAGAAAACAGGCGTTAATATGAAGGATATTTTCGAGCTAGCGAACTCCGTACAAAATGCAAACTTTAAAGATGAACAAACCGTGCGCAATATTGTCAAACGTGTAGCTCAAATTGCAAATAAACCAATTTCAAAACAAAAAGAAGATCAGATTGTCAAAGCACTTGCTAGCAATAATCAGTCCATTGACTTTAGTACCATTTCTAAAATGCTGAATGAGAAGAAGAAATAAATAAAGAGCTGGGGAGTCCCCAGCTCTTTATTATTCAATGACTAATACGCTTTTAAAAAAGGTTTTAAAAAGCGAGAAGGGTACGCTGTTTTTCCTCGTCGCGTTTGTAAAACTGATAGGTATAAGGATTCTTTTGCTCGCGTCATCGCTACATAGAGTAAGCGTCTTTCTTCTTCCAATGCACCAATCTCACCGTTTCGATACGCTTCCAGCGCGTAGTCATGAGGAATACCGCCATCTACATTACCTAAAACATATACGTGCTTATATTCAAGGCCCTTAGCACGGTGAATGGTTGTTAAATGAACGCTCTCATTAAACTGCTTACTTAAAACCTTCATTTCTTTGTTCATGCCAATCATATGATCTGCGTGGTCAAGCAGTTCTTGGACAGTTGAAAATTTACGTGCAACAACTCTTAAGTCTCGAACGTCGTCTGATCCTTTTTCCATGGCATTTCCTTCATTTCCACGCTTTTTGACAAAATCATCAAAGCCCATATCTTTTGAAATGGTTTCAATGGCATTAACAGGCTTCATCTTTTTTAAGCTTGAAAACAACGGAATAATCTTTTGTAACTTTTTTTGTTGAAACGGCTTTAAATCCTTTAGGTGACCAAGCGCTTCGACAAATGATACGTCATTTAAAATGCTCATTGCTTTTAAGTCATTTAAGATGGTTTTCTTTAAAAATAGTGCCTGTACGATACTAGTAAGCGACTGATTATCGTTTGGATCTAAGCTAAGACGTAAAAAAGCAAGCATCGTTCTCACAATCCGACGTTCATAAAATGAATCTGCATCTTGCTCAATGGTGAACGGAAGGTTTGACTGGGACAGCCGTTCAAAAACCGCACGTGAAGAAGCATGAGTACGGTATAAAATAGAAAAGTCAGAAGGGGACGCACCTGCTTGAACCTTTTCTTTTATATCTCGCACAATCATTGTGGCTTCTTCTTCTTCATCATAAGGGAAGAAAAAGGTTGGCACATGATCATGGTGAAACTGTGCCTTCATATTTTTTGTATGACGCTCCGTATTGCGCTCAATGACCTTATTGGCGGCTGACACAATCGAATGAGCAGAGCGGTAGTTTTGATGAAGCGTTACTTTTTTCGTTCCAGGAAAATCCTTTTCGAAATTTAAGATAAAGCTTGGGTCACTGCCACGAAACGCATAGATGGACTGATCATCATCACCTACAACGCATAAATTTTTAGAGTCTGCGCTTAGCATTTTCATAATAGCATACTGAACTTTATTAATATCTTGAAATTCATCAATTAGAAAGTATCGGAATCGCTTTTGATAACGAACAAGCAGCTCAGGGTTATCTCTAAGCATTTGATAGCAACCGTCTAGCATGTCATCAAAATCAAACAGCCCTTGCGTTTGTTTTGTTTGTTCGTAGTGAACATACAAATGGTGAACTTGCTCTTCCCACTGGCTAACAGGGCGAACATCTTTCACACCCAAAAGCGTATTTTTCCAATAGCTGATCTGTTGAATGGCTTGATCAAATGGGAAATCTTTTTCATCCAGATTTATTTCTCGGCCTGCTTCTTTTAAAATCTGTTCTTTTTGCCAATCCCATTTTAACAATCGATTCATTTGCCAAGACTCAGGCGAATGATGAACAACCATCCGAAGGAAAATACTATGAAATGTACCGACGAGCATCTGCCTAATAATTGATGGTGATATTCCAGGGTAAGATGCTAAACGGTCTTTCATTTCTTTTGCTGCTTTTGATGTAAACGTTACGAGCATAATTGAACGCGGATCAATTTTATGCTCTTGAATCATATAAGCAGTACGAGCGGTTAAGACTCTTGTTTTTCCACTTCCTGCCCCGGCCAAAATTAGAAGAGGTCCTTCAGAGTGAGTAACTGAGCTCCACTGATTTGTATCTAACGTAATTTGATGTTCTTTCAATGTATGAAAGTAGGGTGAATTCGTTTCTTTCACTTCCGCTTTTGATGCTGAAAAAGCAGGAATTGGGGTGAAAAAAGTAGAATTTTTCCACTGAGGCTCATTTTTTACTTCGTTTTTCCCAATTGCTCTGCCTTTTGGAATCCGAAATCCTCCTTGTTCTTCATAGCTTGCACTTGAAGCCAGCACAGAAACGGGTTGTTTTTTGGGAGATGGTTTCATACACTCTGAGCGTTCGTGAGGAGCGTTACGATGATAAAAATATGGAGCTCGATGGATTCCAATTGCAAGATGAACGGGTTCCTTACAATGAGCACAAGTTAATTCATTTCGAATTCCTGCTTCATAAATCAGTTGAAACTGGTTGCGACCTAATGTGTCCAGTGTAATATTCTTCCCGTTACGTAGAGCAGTTTGCATACCGCTGACCTCCTTTGTCGTTTCATTTCGGTTAAAACAGCTAAAGACTATCATACCATATTCAAATGACTGTCGAATAGGTAGAAGGTGAAACAACTGTTTATGTAAAATGTCGAATATCTCTTGTTAAAACGGGAAAAAACCTATAAAAGGAGCATTCCTGTTAGAAGGATTTTCGGGGACTTGAACAAAAAAGAGCCCTCTTGGTATGATACGGGGTGTCAAATCATAGCGCGAATTGACCCCTAACTTAGTTAACCAAGGAGGCCTCCAAAGTGGATTTTAAACAAAATCAGAAAATAAATCAAGTCACCGAGAATACACTCGTAGTAGGAATTGACATTGCCAAGCGAAAACATTTTGCTTGCTTTGTAGATGATCGTGGTCGGGTGCTCCAAAAATCTTTCCCAGTATTACAGTCTAGTGATGGCTTCCAGTGTTTTTATCAACGTATTTTAACTGCAATGAAAGAATACGAAAAAACGGAAGTCATTGTCGGGATTGAACCAACAGGCCATTACTGGCTAAATTTAGCTTATTTCCTTGAGGAACGGGGTATTCCCCTAGTCATGACCAACCCTTTGCACGTTAAAAAGTCAAAGGAATTGGATGACAATTTACCAACCAAACATGACCGTAAAGATGCGCTAGTAATCGCTCGTCTTATTAAAGATGGACGCTTCAGTTATCCACGTATCTTGAAAGACATGGAGGCTGAACTTCGTGTTGGATCAACGTTTAGAGGGAAATTGACAGAGGAACTTAGTGCTGTCAAAAACATGATTATTCGCTGGTTAGATCGCTATTTTCCTGAGTTCACTCAGATCTTCCCGTCATTTGGAAAGATGGCAATGGCCGTACTAGAATGTACCCCATTTCCGAGTGATCTCCAACAGAAACAAGCTGATGAGGTTTTATCCCTTTATCGAAAGATTGAGGGGCTCAAATCTCCCCAACGACCAAAAGCAGTGCGCCTCATTGAAGTCGCTGCTTATTCCATTGGAGTAACAGAAGGACGTGAGATGGCCCGTATTGAAATCGCCACGCTCGTTCGCCGTTACCATCAGCTGGAACAAGATATCGAGAGGATTACTCAACACTTAGTTGAGCTTGTAAAAACTTCTGTAGAGTACGAGTGGCTATCAACGGTACCAGGACTAGGAGATACAACG